>DATNLP010000002.1:0-3197 GCA_035602795.1 Acidimicrobiales bacterium
CAGCTCGGAGCCACCCGCTTCGGGGTCGTCCAGGTCGCGCCAGGCGACCATGTGGATGCGGCGCAGGCCGGCCTCCGCAGCCAGGGCGGCCAGGATCTCGGTGTTGGTGGGTGCCTCGTTCGGGGAGCCCGGTTCGGGCGCGGCCGCGATAGGCCCCCCTTCGTCACCCATCCGGTCACAATATCCCTGCTGAGGCCTCCCGGAGTCGGACCCGGTGTACCAGCGCGAATCCGGCCACGATCACCGTCAGCACCCCGGCCTGGACGGCCAGGTCCACCAGGGCCGTGGCCCGGGGCGACCCGTGCACGGCCAAGACCGCTCCGGTGAGCGCGAGGGCGCCCCCCGCCAGGACCGCCGCCACCCAGCGCCGCCCCACGGCCAGCAGGTACATGGTCAGGATGACCGAGACGCTGAGCATGATCATGGCGGCCACCAAGGGGGCCAGGGCGTCCGAGGCGGACGTGTAGGCGTGGTGGTAGACGATCTGGAGCAGCTGCTCGGGCGCCAGCAGCACAACGCCCAGCAGCAGAATGGACGGGATGGCGAGCAGCACCAGCACGACGGCCAGCTGGCGCAGCGCGTGCCCTCCTTGGCGCCAGCGGATGGCCGCCTCGGGCAACAGGTAGCCGCCGAGAACGATGGCGCCGAAGACGATGGCCTTGCTGGTCACCGACACCGCGGCGTAGGCCCCCGAATGGCTCGGGTTGTCCCGTCCGACGACCAGGACGTCCACGTTCTGCAGCACCGCCACCATGGAGAGCGAGACCGACGCCACCACGAGATCGAGCGCCACCGTGCGCCGCGCCGACCGCTCACCGCCGAGCACCGGGTCGGGGCGCAGGGCCGCCACCCAGCCGGTGGCCGACCACGCCCGCGGGCGGCGCTCGTCGGTCCAGGCGCGCACGGCGACGTAGCGGGCCTGCCCGGTCGCCACCACCTCACCGATGAGGATCCCGACGGCGGCGCCCGAGGGCCCGTAGCCGGCCAGCACCAGCACGAGCACGGCCACCAGCCGCACCCCCATTTCGACCACCAGGTTGAGCGCGAGCGGTCGGTAGGCCCGGCGGGCCTGCAGCAGGCCGCGGTCGAGCGAGAGGAGGACGAAGAAGGCGGCAGCCGTGAGGATGGCGGCGATGCCGACGCCACTCTGTTGGTTGAGCAGCACCGCGACGCCGTGGCGGCTGGCGAACACGATGACGGCCCACAGCAGCACGAGCATCGTGCCCTGGCGGTGCACCCGGCCGGCCCACCGCCGGACCAGGTGGCCGCTGCCGTCCTCGTGCCACAGGGTGACCCGGCGGACCACGGCCACCACGACTGCCGACCCCGGCATGGAAAGAATGAGGTAGAGCCCGGTCAGCTGGTTCAGGACGCCGTAGCTGTGCGGCGTGAGCAGGCGGGCCAGGGCGACGGTGAGGAGGACGCTGGCCCCGTTGGCCACCACGCCGGCGATGGCCAGGGGCCCGGCCTGGAGCAGCCCCGCCCGCATCGACTCGACACCCTGACCCCGGTCCGGGTCGAGCAGCAGCTCGGCCCCCAGGTTCGGGCCCACCGCGTTGGGGGCGAGGGACATGGCGGCCGGCACGCCCTCGACGAGGACTTCGGCCGCCGGCGCCCCGGCGGCCTCCGGGTCGCTCACGCGGGGGTCCTTGCCGCCGCCTCGTCTTCCAGGCCGATGCGGCCGATCACGGGGAGGATCTGGCCCTGCAGCAGCAGGCCGCCTGCCCGGCTGACGTGCACCCCGTCCGTCCAGCGCACGCGGACTCCGTCGACCGTCGGACAGTAGGCGCCGTCGGGGTCGAGCATCTTGTTGAGATCGATCACGCTCACGTGGCCCGGCTCGGACCGGGCCACCTGTTCCACCAGCGCGTTGTAGGCGCGGGCGCGGGCCCGCGTGTTCTCCGACCAGGGCTGGCCGTCGGGCTGCCGGTCACTCGGGTCGACGTAGGGCATGGTGAACAGCACCACTCTGGCACCAAATTCGCCCAGGATGGCGATGGCCTGCTGCAGCTCCGTCTCGAGGTGGGCGTCCCAGAGCGGCTCGCCGATGTGCACCCAACGCCCCTCGAAGAGGTGGTCTGCCACCTCCCAGCGGCCGAGGCCCAGAGCGGCCACCTGCGGGCGGATCTGGTCCACGAGAAGGGGCCACTGGGCCGCCCAGCCGCGGCAGCCCGGCGTCGCCGGGGCGACCACCCCGGCGAGCCGCACGTCCAGACCGGGGTCGAGGTCACAGCCGAGCGTGGTGTGGTTGAGGATGGTCACGCCGTAGCGGGGCCGGGACTTGACTCTCAGGCCGACCCCGAGCGTCATGGCGATGGAGTCGCCCACGAGGAGGAGCCGCACCGGATCCCCTCCGTAGGCCCCCGCCTGTTCCAGGGCGGCGCGCTCCTGCGCTCCCAGCCCGGGCGGCAGCGGGGACGCCGCCCGCGCCCCGCCGCCGGACGGGGTCTGCGTCGCGGGGGCTGCGCCGGCCGGGGCCGGGGCGACGACGGCGGCGGGAGCGACGGCGACGAGCAGCGCGCTGACGGCCGCCAACAGTCCCCGCCCGCCTCGCCCCGTCACGCCCGCCGTCCTCCTCTTCATCGGTTCGTCGCCCGGCCGAGCCGGGTCGGGCGGCCGCCATCGGCCCTGGCGGCAGAACATGTCGGAACGGCGCGTCCGCGAGCAGCCGTCCCGCCGGCCACCATCGGATCCAGCATCGCGCCCCAGGTGAGGGCGGTGTCGGGCCCACCGGGGTTGGATCTCGGCGGATGTTCAGGTTCTTCGGGGCGCCCCCCGGACGCAGTCGGCCACGTCCAGGTCGGCCTGCACCCGCCCCGACGAGCCCTCGGCCCCGGTGGCGCAGAAGGCCAGCGTCCCGGGCTTGATCCGCCAGGGTGGCTGCAGACCGAGCTGCACGTCGTCCCATACCCAGGCCCCCGCCTGAATGGTGGGCAGGCGGCCGAGGGCGGCGGTGAAGAAGGCGGCCGCGTAGGTGGGGTCCCGGCCTTGTTGGAGGTTGGGTGCGGCCGGGTCGGTGGCGATCACGACCGTGTTGACCTGCCAGACCGAGAGTGCGTGGCGGACGGCGGCCAGCTGGGCGGGCGTCCCCAGTGGCTCCGAGCCGCCCACCCCGAAGCCGAGGGAGGCCAGGACGTTGAACCCGGCCCGGGCCGAGCCGGCGCGGCGGGCCACACCCTGGGGGCCGCCGCCGCCGG
>DATNLP010000222.1:0-4379 GCA_035602795.1 Acidimicrobiales bacterium
CCACGTGCCATGGAGTTCGCCCGACAGTCGATCGAGGCCATCGACGGGCAGGCCGATCCGAAGCGCAAGGCCATGGCCTATGCCAGGCTGGCCCGCCTCGCTTCGAATGGCGACTTGAAGGCGTCACTCGCCGCCCTGGACGCGGCAGCAAGACTGCTGCCCTCGGGAGAACCGTCGTTCGAGCTGTCGCAGATTCTCTCCGAACAGGCGTGCACTTTGCTGATGATGTCTCGTTTCGAAGAGTCCCATTCAGTGGCCGAACGGGCCATCGAGATGTGCCGCGCCGTCGGCAACCGCTCGGATGTCGGCACCAACCACAGCCGTTTGGGCGTATGCCTGGTGGAGAAGGGTCGATTCGATGAAGCAGTCGCGTCGTCCCAGGAGTCCGTAGCGATTGCCGAAGAGATCGACAACGCCGAGAGTCTGAGGAAGGCATACAACAACCTGGTCCACGTCTACTTCCAGGCTGGCCGTCTGGAGGAAGCCGCCGCCGTGACGCTGGAAGGCCTGTCCAAGGGCGAGCAACTGTTGGGTGTCCGCCTCCAACACGCGGCGCTCAACAGTATCGACGCCCTGATCCTGCTGGGGCGCTGGGAGGAGGCAGGCCGGCTCCTTGACGAGATTGGAGACCGAGTTGGGGGCGGCGCCTGTGGAGAAACGCACTCCGTCATGTGTCGAGCGACCCTCTACCTGCGTCAAGGGCGCTTCGCGGAGGCGAGGGCAGCACTGGAGCGCGTCGACGAGCTCATCGCTGACCTCTCTGATCTTCAGTTCCGGGGCGCCTTCTACCTGCTCCGGGCCGAGCTGGCGTTGGAAGAGAGCCGTCCCGCGGACGCCTATCGCGATGTCGAACTCGCACTGGCGCAAGCAGCGGGTACGGACGACCAGGCCACTACATGCGAGATCTGTGCGCTCGGCGTCCGAGCCTTGGCCGACCAGCGGGACGAGGCACGCCAGAGGCGCCTCCGATTCGACGAGGACAAGGCGTCTCTACTCGCCGCCGAGCTGAGCGAGAAGGCCCAGATGCTGGTGGATCTCCCGCGACAACGGGGCACGGAGCCGCTACCGAGAGCCGATGCCCTTGCCCTGCAGTGCCGAGCCGAGGCCATGCGGCTGTCGGGGTCCGATGCTGCCGCCTCGTGGGAGGAGTCCGTCGACCGATGGGACGGACTAGGCGGGCTGTACAACGCTGCATATTGCCGCTTGCGTCAAGCAGAGGCGCTTCTCGGGGCGCGGTCCAAGCCCGGGCGCGCCGCCAAGGTCCTGCTCGAGTCCTGGCGCACGAGTTCGGAGATCGGGGCAAAGACTCTGCAAGCGAAAGCCGAGGTATTAGCCCAACGAGCTCGCGTGAGTCTGGATGTGGAAACACTGCAGGCCCGACGCATCTCTCAGGTTGCACATGATCTATGCCTTACATCACGCGAAGTCGAGGTCCTGGGTTACCTGGCGTCGGGAAAGACGGACGGCCAGATCGCCGAGGGTCTCTTCATCAGCAAGAAGACCGCCAGTGTTCACGTCTCGAATCTGCTGCGGAAGCTCGATGTCGAAAGCCGCTACGCAGCAGCAGAGATCGGCAGGCAGCACGACATATCAGCGGATGCCACTCCTGGGGTCGCGTGACACGACAGTCCGCCGGTCGATGAAGCAAACCCGGGCCGGAACTCCGGCTTCAGCCCGCTAGCGGGGTGGCTTTGTGGACTCAGGGGAGGCGGCGCGGGCTCGGCCCGCCATTTGGAACCGTCGCCCGCGGCCCCACGGTATTCGCCGGAGTATCCCGATGGTGTGCAGATTGGCGGTATCTCGTCACAGCCATTTGCCCGTGCTTGGTACTCACCCCGGCCCGACCAGCGTGGCGGCCGGAATGAACCCGGCAGGGATCGGGCATCATGTGGTGTCGCCGACGGGGAGGAGCTCGCATGGGCCAGCAGGAAGTGCGCGGGGTGGTGTCCAGGGAGAAGGGCGCACCGGTCACCCTCGAGACGATCCTGGTCCCGGACCCGGGCCCGGGTGAGGCTCGGGTCGACGTCAAAGCCTGCGGGGTCTGCCACACCGACCTGCACTACCGCGAGGGCGGCATCAACGACGACTTCCCGTTCCTGCTCGGCCACGAGGCGGCCGGCGTGGTCGAGGCCGTCGGGCCTGGCGTGACCGACCTGGCCCCGGGCGACTTCGTGGTCCTCAACTGGCGCGCGGTGTGCGGCGAGTGCCGGTCGTGCCGGCGCGGGCGGCCCTGGTACTGCTTCTCCACGCATAACGCATCCCAGAAGATGACCCTGGCCGACGGGACTCCCCTCTCCCCCGCCCTGGGCATCGGCGCCTTCGCGGACCAGACGCTGGTGGCGGCCGGGCAGTGCACCAAGGTCAACCCGCAGGCGCGGCCCGAGGCGGTGGGCCTGCTCGGCTGCGGGGTGATGGCCGGCCTCGGCGCCGCCATGTTCACGGGCGGCGTCGGCCTGGGCGACTCGGTGGCCGTCTTCGGCTGCGGCGGCGTCGGGTGTGCCGCCGTGGCCGGGGCGAAGCTGGCCGGGGCGGCCGTCGTCATCGCCGTCGACCTGGACCCGGGCAAGCTCAAGCTGGCTGAGCAATTCGGCGCCACCCACACCGTCGACGCCGCTACGACCGACCCGGTCGAGGCCGTCAAGTCCCACACCGGAGGCAACGGCGCCGACGTGTGCATCGAGGCGGTGGGCCACCCCAAGGTGATGGAGCAGGCGTTCCTGGCCCGCGACCTGGCCGGCACGCTGGTGCAGGTGGGCGTGCCGACGCCCGACATGCGCATCGACCTGCCCATGATCGAGTTCTTCGGCCGCGGCGGCGCGCTCAAGCCGAGCTGGTACGGCGACTGCCTGCCCTCGCGGGACTTCCCGATCCTGGTCGACCTCTACCTCGAGGGCCGGCTGGACCTCGACCGCTTCGTGAGCGAGACCATCGGCATCGACGGCGTGGAGGAGGCCTTCGCCCGCATGCAGCGGGGCGAGGTGCTGCGGTCCGTCGTCGTGCTCTGACCGGGGGGCTATCAGATGACCCTGCCGCTGGCCCCGTTCGGTCCACGCCACGCCACGCGGGGTGTGGTGGCCGCCGCCGACCAGCTGGCCGCCTCGGCCGGGATCGGGCTGCTGGCCCGCGGCGGCTCGGCCGCCGACGCCGCCGTGGGCGCGGGCACCGTGATGGCGGTGGTAGGCCCGCACCTGTGCGGCCTCGGGGGCGACGTGCTGGCCATGGTGGCGCCCCCGCGCTCGTCGCCTGCCGCCTTGCTGGCGATCGGACGGGCGGGCTCGGGCTCCGACGCGGCGCGACTGCGCGCCGAGGGCCACCCGATCATGCCGTTGCGCCGCGACATCCGCAGCGTGCAGGTCCCCGGCGCCGTGGACGGCTGGCTGGCCCTGCACGAGGTCTTCGGGCGGCTGCCACTCGACGAGGTGCTCGCCCCGGCGATCGAGCTGGCCGAGGACGGCTTCGCGGCGTCGATCATGCTGGCGCTGGCCAGCCACCTGGTGCACACGTTCGACGGCGCCGGCGAGCTCTGCCCCGACGGGCCGCTCGAGGTCGGCCAGCGCGTGCGCCTGCCCGGCCTGGCGCGCACGCTGCGCGCCATTGCCGCGGACGGGCGCGACGCGTTCTACGCGGGCGAGTTCGGCCGCGGCCTCCAGGCGTTGGGCGGTGGGCACTTCGACCAGGCCGACTTCGGCACGCCGTTGGCGCAGTGGTGCCCGCCCCTGCAGCTCTCGGCCTGGGGACACGACCTGTGGACCGTGCCGCCCCCCTCGCAGGGCTACCTGACCCTGGCCGGCGCCGCGGTGGCCGAGATCCTCGGCCTGGGAACCGACCCGGACGACCCGGACGACCCCGCCTGGGCCCATCTGCTGGTCGAGGCGTGGCGCGCCGTCGGCCACGACCGACCCGACGTGCTCTTCGACGGGGCCGACGGTGCGGCGCTGCTGGCGCCCGAGCGCCTGGCCGCCGCCGCGGCGCGGGTCTCGGCGGCGGACGCGGCACCACCCGACGTGGGGCCGGGACGAGGCTCGGTCGGGCCGGACGTGGCCCGACTGGGCGACGGGGACACGACGCACCTGTGCGCCATCGATGCCGACGGGCTCGGGGTCTCGCTGACCCAGTCCAACGCGCTCGACTTCGGCTCGCATCTCGTCGAGCCGTCGACCGGCATCTTCCTGCACAACCGCGGCGTGGGCTTCTCGGTGCTCGAGGGGCACCCGGCCGAGGTGGGCCCGGGGCGCCGGCCGCCCCACACCCTGTCCCCCATGCTGGTGACGTCGCCCGAGGGGGAACTCACGCACCTGGTCGGCGCCATGGGCGGCGACCAGCAGCCGCAGATCATCAGCCAGTTGCTGGCCCGCCTGCTGCCCGCCGGCCAGGACCCC
>DATNLP010000025.1:0-10621 GCA_035602795.1 Acidimicrobiales bacterium
GGCCGCCGTTCTGCGAAGAGTGACAACTGCCGAGACCGAGATCGAGCAGGTGCATCGCTGCGGAACGGCGGTCAGTCGAATGCTGATGGTTACTGGCCAGTCACCGTATTCGTGCCGTACCGTGGTGCATGTCCATTTGGACGCAGGGCGTCCTCGTCACAGAGCGTCCGAAATTGATTGACCCTGGGTGATCGAACGAGGGAGTGTCATTGCCGGGTGGGGCACTGCTCTCCCAGCCCTCGCAGTCTCCAACCACGACATCGAGTCACTGATTGCCACCAGTGACGAATGGATCGTCGAGCGCTCGGGTATTCGATCCCGTCGAGTTGCTGCAGGGCCTTTCGTTTCTCCGCCTCCTCCTGCCCATCCACCAGGAGGAGTAGGCACGACCGCTGCGTTGGCCATAGAAGCGGGGCGCCATGCCCTCAAATCGGCCGGAACCACAGCCCAGGAGATCAGTCTCCTGATCCTGTGCACCTCATCGCCCGACCAGGCCATGCCCGCCACCTCTTCGGCCGTGGCCCACCGACTCGGGATTGGCGGGGGTGCGATGGACCTTAACGCCGCATGTGCCGGCTTCGCCTACGGGCTCATCACGGCCGCCGCCCTTGTGTCCTCAGGGGTGGGAAACGTCCTTCTTATCGGAGCCGAGACCATGACCCGGGTCACCGACTGGGAGGATCGCTCCAGTGCGTTCCTCTTCGGGGATGGCGCCGGGGCGGTAGTGCTCCAGGCCGTTCCCGGTCCTGGTGCGCTCCTCGGATATGACCTCGGAGTCGATGGCTCATTGGTCGAGTTGCTCTATGCCGACCACGGATCGGGGATGGCCATGCGGGGCAGGGAGATCTTTCGCCAAGCCGTCCGAGCGACCACTGATTCAGCCAACGCGTCGCTCAGGCGGGCAGCGGTCGAAGCACGAGAGATTGCGCTCTTTGTCCCGCATCAGGCAAACCGGCGCATCATGGATGCCGTGGCCGAACGACTCGCCATCCCTAGCGAACGAATCGCTTCCGTGGTCGAGTGCACCGGCAACACCAGTGCGGCTTCCATCCCGCTTGCCCTCGCCGCCGCAGTCGACAACGGGCGACTCAAGCCCGGAGATCTCGTGCTTGTGGCCGGATTCGGGGCCGGAATGACCTGGGCATCGGCGGTGTGGCGCTGGGGTGATACGTAAGGACAATCACCTCATCTTGACCCTGCCAATGTGGCGACTCGCACCGTACCGAATGACAGGTAGGGTCCAATTATTCATCCCAGTGCCCAGAGCTGCGGCTTCACAGGGAGCCGTCAGCCGATGGGGGCTGCGGATACCAGACGTCGCCTGCATAACCGGCCAGCTGCCCGGACTCGAGCGCTCGGACGACCGCGTCGCGGTCCATGATGGCACCGCGGGCGGTATTGACGATGTAAAAGCCCCGCTTCATGGAGCTGAGCAGCTCTCGTCGAACAGGCGGTTCGTCTCGGGCACCTGGGGCTGTGGATGGACACCACGTCGACGGCCTGCGCCAGGGAACGAGTGTCGGAATGGAATGTCAAGGCGAGTTCGCGCTCCACCTCGGGCGACAAGCGGTGTCTTTGGCTGTAGTGCAACTGCACGTCGAAGGGAGCCAAACGGCGGAGCACGGCGAGGCCGATCCGGCCAGCGGCGAGGATCCCGACATCCATGCCTTCGAGGTCGTAGGCCCGCTCCACGCTGTAGGCGATGTTCCAGCCCCCCTTGGTGATCCAGTCGTAAGACGGGAGGAAGTTGCGCACTAGGGCCAGGATCTGCATGACGGCGTGCTCGGCCACGCTGATGCTGTTGCAGAACGTCACTTCGGCCACCGTGATGTCTGGCTATGGCCGCGTTGAAGTCCACGTGGTCGGATCCGATGCCGGCGGTGATGGCCAGCTTGAGATTAGATGCTTCGGCGATACGCTCGGCGGTTAGGTAGGCGGGCAGGCCAGAACGGCTGCGGATAAGTGAGCACAGAGGTCTTGTATGGACCATTGTGGGCACGTCGGAACGGAATATCCGAGTCGACAGAACCAACCAAACTGCGAATCCGTTCGCGGCATCGTTCATATGCTTCCCGTTGCGGGGTATGACGTGGCCTCGACGTGGCCTCGGAGAGGGTGTCGACGCTCAGAGGATCGCTCTCTTATCTTGACGAATTTAAAAACTTGACGGAGTTTGATCAGACCCTAGAAATCAGTCGCCATCCTCCGAAGTCAGACCGCGCACGTAGGTATCGAAGGTGGCGGAACACGTGATCTTGTCGTCGCCTTCGAGTTCGCTGTAGCGCTGGACCTCGAGAATTGACGGGCTGGGACGTCCGCAGGGGCATGGTTCGAGGTCAATCTTTACCTTGTCGCCGGTGATTATGCCGCCCCATCGTCCGGTCGAGGCCGTGTCGAAGAAGGCAGCGCGCCCTTCAATGATGCGTCCATCGCGTTCGACCAAGCGCTCACCGCTTTTGTCCAGCACTAGCGGGATGACCCAAGGGGAGACGTGGAATCGTCCGCTTCGACACTTTGGGCAGACCAAGAGGATTTCACCCATACCGTATCCCTCGGACCAGCGGTCGGGCCCAGCACCGAAGAACGTGGCTATTTGATCTCGGAAGTCGGCTGGCAACTTGGAACCTTTGAGCCCACCGCCTATCCGTAGAATGACATCCACGAAATCCCCATCCTTGATTCCCCGAGATCGTGCTGCCTCGATAACCGAAAATACTTGAATGTAGGGACCGCACAGGATTAGCGGTTGGCTGCGGTGATCGATTAGCTCGCTGACAAAAGCTTCAAATTCCCGCGCTGCCAGAGCCTGACGCTGGGTTGATTTTGATGCCTCTGTGGCGAGGTCGGCGGGATCGATCGTGCCGTCAATCACACGGCGGCGAAGCTCCGCTTGCCGATTGAGCTCCCCGAGGCTTATCACCTGGCTTGTGAGGTGGAAGATGCTCCCCGGTCTGGCGAACTCCCTATTGGCGAGCTGGGCCTGGAGCACTGCATTTGTGTAACCCTTCGCGGCGGAACAGTAGAACGTCGCTAGGTCGGCTGGGTGTGACCCAGTCACCCAATCCAACGTTGCGCGTTCGTTACGCTGCTTGAACTTCAGGTCACGAGGACTCATGTGAAGGTATGAGACGTAGCCCGTCGTGCCACTTGAAGTCACGATCATGTGTCCCGCGTCTCGCATCCGGTCCACCCACTGATCGGCATTGCCAATTCCTTCGAGTTGGACGTCGCTAAAGTCGCCGGCGCACACGGTGCCGAGCCACTTGGTCATGCGGTCCCACCGGCCCTCGCGGGTAAAGGCCTCCGGGTAGCTTTTGTATGTCGTGTGGGCAAACAAGAGCGGGACGAGGTCCGAGAGGCCCTTGATCGTGTCTTTGCCTTCGTCTGTCGCACGTCGGTCGAGCACACGGATCTGCTGTCGCTTTTCGGCAAAACGCTCGTTCGCAGCGGCGATCTGAACGTCACCGATCTCATCAGGGCCAAAAGCCCAGGGATCATTCTCCTCCACCAGTGCCATGAGCTGCTCTGCGTATATCGGCATAGCCATCCTCCCCGGTATTTCGAGACCCCGACGCCCACCTCCGTGCGAGAGAAGCATGCGCTCACTTACTAGCGTCCACTCTTTTGCTCTCCGCCGTCAACCCCGGATCGGGACTCTTCGATACCCGTACCCCGGTTGGCGGAGCGGAGCTTCTGGAGGTCGCGTAGCCTGACCGCCGATGGCGGAGCGTCGGCCGTCCAACCTGCAAATCAAAGTGACCCTCGACAGTCTCCGTCCGCCCATCTGGCGGCGGCTCGTCGTCGCGGGCGAGGTCACCCTCGCTCAGCTGCATGTCGTGCTTCAAGTGGCAATGGGCTGGGAGGACAGTGACCTGGCGTCTTCAAGTGGTGGACGCGACAAGTTGGGCAAATCGCTCTGCTGGAGTATCCCATCCGAGGGTCTTGCGGGGGCGGCCGTTTGAGCAGGGCGGCGAAGTCGTCGAGCTCGTCTTGGCTGTAGCGGCTCAGGTCTTCTCCCTTGGGGAGGAACTGGCGCACCAGGCCGTTCCACTGCTCGTTCGAGCCACGCTGCCAAGGGCTCCGCGGGTCGCAGAAGTAGACTGGAACCCCCGTTGCTACCGAGAAGGCGGCGTGTTGGGCCATCTCAGAGCCCTGGTCCCAGGTGAGCGAGCGCGTCAGCTGGGCCGGCAGCCTCTCGATGTGCGCGGCGATCTGCGCAGACACGTGGGCGGCGTCTTGGGACTCGAGCTTGATCAACCTGCCCACCCGGGTGGTGCGCTCCACCAAGGTCCCCACCGCCGAGCGGTTTCCAAGAAACCCAGGACGGTTCAGTTAGCGAAAACTGACCTGGTGTCCCGGAAGGTGCTAGCGCCGTGAAGCGGTCATGCGTTGGCGTTGATGGCGGCGCTGTAGGCGCCAGGCGGTCGAGGATCTGCTCGGGTTATGGCACCGTTGTTGAGCAGGCTGACTGGCCCCCCTCAGCCATGTGAGTGAGTGCTCTCTGACATAAGGTGTAGGTTTCAACCCTAGAGGCAGAGGTTGGCTAGAAGCGGAGGGGCAGATCAATGAACGTGAAAACCGGCGAGGGGGGGCTACTAATCGGGGGACAGATCTCCCACGAAGGCGGGGGCGGCAGGCATAGTCACATCAATCCGCATACCGGCGCAGTTCAGGCATCGGTTCCGCTCGCGGGTGCTGATGATGTCGATAGGGCCGTGCTGGCTGCACGCGCCGCGTTCGACGATTGGCGAGCATGGTCCCCCGATCGCCGAAGGGATGTCTTGCTACGCCTGGCAGACCTTCTTCGTGTTCGCGCCGAGGAACTCGCCGCGATTACGGCACTCGAGATGGGCATGCCCGTCAGTTTCGGGGCCATGGCATGCGGGTCGATGCCCGTTGAGTACTTCTCGTACTACGCCGGTTGGGCCGAGAAGTTGGACGGTCAGGTGATTAGTACATATCCAGGGGATCAGCTGAACTACACAGTCAGGGTGCCCTACGGTGTCATCGCTGTAATCATCGGGTGGAACGGACCTATGGGTTCGATCTCTATGAAGGTCGCTCCTGCTCTCGGAGCTGGGAACTGCGTGGTGATCAAGCCGCCGGAGTTGACGCCCTTCACCCCCCTGCTATTCGGAGAACTATGTCTCGAAGCCGGGATCCCGCCAGGCGTCGTCAATGTCATCCCAAGCAACGCCGCAGGTGGCGACGCTCTTGTGAGGCATCCGGGTGTGTCTAAGATCTCATTCACTGGAGGAAACGCAACGGCAAAGTACGTGATGGCGGGCGCAGCTGAGAACCTGACTCCTATGGTCCTAGAGCTCGGCGGCAAGTCTGCAAGCATCATCTTCCCAGACGCCGATATAGCAGACGCCATTGCAAGATCGTCCTATATGGGATGCGCCGCGCTGAGCGGTCAAGCGTGCAGCCTCCCGACGAGGCTACTCCTGCACGAGGATATTTACGAGGACGCCATCACAACCGTCGTCCAAACTCTCTTGCAGATTCAGCCCGGGGATCCATCGAATCCGTCAACGATCATGGGCCCTGTTGCGAGCTTGGGTCACCTCAATCGCATCGTAGGCGTGATTGACGAGGCAGTTGCGAGGGGAGACGGGAAGCTACTCCTCGGCGGGGAACGATGCATCGGGGACTTGGCCGACGGCCACTACTTAGAAGCAACAGTTTTCGGTGATGTCGACCCGATGAGCCCCTTGGCTCAGAACGAAATCTTCGGACCGGTCCTTGCTGTCAGTCGATTCCGAGATGAGGAAGATGCCATAGCCATCGCGAATGGGACTCCCTACGGACTTGCTGGCTACGTCTGGACGAACGACATAAAGAGAGGTCATCGGATGGCCGACGCCCTAGAAGCCGGCGCCGTGAGCGTGAACGGCCTGTTCGGTAACCCCGCGGCAGCCCCATTTGGCGGCTGGAAGGGCAGTGGTTGGGGCAAGGAGGGTGGTGCAGCAGGTATTGACGAGTTCCTTCGCACCAAAAACGTCCAGATTTCGCTCGACTGAGCGGCCCTTTGCGAATAAAACTCTCTTTTGGTACATTGGGGTGAGTGCTCACTTACGTGACGCACCCACGGATCGCGTGTGTGACTGGAGGTGGAGGACGTGGCGTCAGCTGTTGAACAGCTCAGGTCCTACATGGACGTCGAAGATCCATACGACTATGACACGCGCACTGTCGACAAACTTAGGCTGGAAGCCGCGAACGAGCGATTGCAGGCGATGCGCCAACACCTACCGGTGCTTGAACAAAGAGCTTCCGCTGCGGCAGGCGTTGATGGAATTGAGCGCTCGGAAGATCTCACCCCACTGCTGTTCGCTCACTCGAACTACAAGAGCTACCCCGAGTCATTCATGGCACAGGGGCGGTGGGATCGAATGAATGCGTGGCTCGACACGTTGAGCACTGTGCCGGGCGTTCGTCAGGTGGATGTCAGCGGCGTTACCGACGTCGACGATTGGTTGGCGCGTCTCCATGACAATGGTCACTTCGCCTTCGCCACCAGTGGTACCACCGGAAAATGTTCGGTCCTCGACCAGAGCTCAGCTGACCGAGCCGATCTCCGCCGGATCATGGAGGTAAACATTGGCTGGGGCACAGGCTTAAAGGCAGCTCAGGATCGACCTGTCTTTGTGCTGGCGCCCAAGCATGGATTCTTTCGATTTGTCGAGGGATTTGCTGCCGTAAGCGACGCATTCGGTCGCCCCGGCGACGTGCACTACCTGATCGATGAACCCATGCGCGTCGCAGACGCGAACCGTTTAGGGGCGCTCCGCCGGGCAATGGCGAGCGGAACGGCCCAACCAAGCGAAATCGCAGCCGCCCAGGAAACGAGCGCAGCTCGCGCGGCCGAGATGAATGAGGCTCTGCTGGGCCTTGTGGACACGATCCTTGAGCACCGTCACGAACCCTTGATCATCCAAGGTATGTGGCCGCAGCATTTCGCTATCGCGGAAGCGGCGCGACGGAAAGGTGTCGGAGACGGTGAGTTCCATCCCGATACCGTTATTGGTGCGGGTGGCGGACGAAAGGGAACTGTTCTGCCGGACGATTTCAAAGACCGAGTCCTAAGGTTTTACGGGCTGTCGAGAGGACGAGCTCAGGAGATGTACGGCATGTCGGAGATGTCGACGAGCTTTCCGATGTGCACTTCTGGGCGATTCCACACGCCTCCATGGATTCATACGTTGATCCTTGACGCTGGAGGGGAGCAGCTGTTGAATCCGACATCTGGCGTCTCCGAAGGTCGAATGGCCTTCTTCGATGCGCTAATCGGAGGACGCTGGGGCGGGATGATCACGGGCGACCGGGTAACTGCCGACTGGGACCGATGCGCTTGCGGTCGGTCGGGTCAGACAATCCTGCCCGACATCGTTCGCTATTCAGAGATTGAAGGCGGCGACGACAAACTCACGTGTGCAGGGACCATTGAGAGTTACATACGAGGACAGATGGAGATATGACCATTACTGCGCTGCCCGTCGACGTTGGACACGTCCTGAAGGGCCAATACGTCCCAGGGGGCGAAATCGAACACTGTAGTTCGGTCGGCCCATTTCTCACCCCGGCGCTGAACGTTGATGAGCTCATTTGGCTTCGCACCGAACGAGGGCCGGCCTTCGATGTCCCAATGGCTGAGATCCTCGATTTTCTGCAGGAGACGGGAAAGCGCCTCACGTTGAAGACGAATGGCCCGCTTAGGGAGTCTCTGAGGGGCGCCACCGCTTTCAGCCCCCTGTCTGCGCGGGTGCTAGAAAACACCTATCGAGCGCTCCCGTCATTCTTCGAACGAAGTGCAATGGAATTGCAGGTCGAATCACAAGTAGGTATCGACGCAATTGATGGTTGGCGTACGGTGTCCGATTGGAACGGAGAACCTCGAGGACACGTCCGGGCATTTCCGCCGCGTCTCGTGCATATGCTGGCTGGTAATGCCGTAGGCGTTACGGCTGTCAGCATTGTTCGCTCCGCCCTCACAAAGGGCGTGCATCTCCTGAAATTGCCTTCAAACGACCTCTTCACTGCAACAGCCATTCTGAGGACCATGGCTGATGTGGATCCGACTCACCCAGTCGTCCGATCGTTTTCCGCGGTCTATTGGCAAGGGGGTGACGTTTCGATCGAGAGTGCCATCTATCGCCCGCAATACTTCGACAAGATTGTTGCGTGGGGAGGCGAAGCGGCCGTGCGCCACGTCCAGAAGTACGTGGGTCCGGGACTTGAGCTGGTGGCTTTCGACCCAAAGGTTTCGATCTCGATTATTGGACATGAGGCCTTCGAAACCGAAGAGGTTTTGCGCGAGGTAGCCAGTGCAGCGGCGACGGACGTTGCTGTTCTCAACCAAGACGCCTGTGTCTCGAGTCGTCATCAGTTCGTTGAGGCAAGTATCGAGGACACGGACCGCTATTGCTCCTTACTCGCTGATGAACTTGCAGTTGACCGGGAAACGTCCGACAGCATCGCGCAACCTCCTCCTGCCGAGCTCCGCGAGGAGTTGAGCATTCTGCAGTTCCTCGAGCCTGAATACAAAGTATTTGGCAAGGATGATGGTTCGGGGATCGTAGTCCGATCTCTCGAACCAGTGGAGTTCGCTCTGACTTCAAAGACCGTGAACGTAATTCCTGTGAAGAATGTTGGCGATGCCGTGCCTTACGCAAACGTTGCGACACAGACCGTCGGCGTGTTCCCATCCGAGCGCAAGGCCGAGCTGCGCGATGGTCTCGCGGGAGCTGGTGTCCAGCGTCTAGTTCAGTTGGGCCATGCCAGCCGAGAAGTTCCTGCTATGCCGCACGACGGGATGTATCCGCTCCAGCGACTTGTGCGCTGGATTGCGGACGAGGATTGAGTCGACCAATGATCAACACACTAAAGGAGAGCCATGAGCCTCAAAGACGATATGATTGCTTTTATCAAGACGATCGAATCGGGTGACACGGATGTCGTGCTGAGGACTTGTCATCCCGATCTCAAGTGGATCAGCCCGTTCGGAGCCAACGAAGGGAACGAAGGACAGAGACAGTGGTCGGCTGCCTGGTATGAGGCCTGTCCTGACACGGTCCATAACTGTTTCAACTGGTTCGAAGACGAAGGTCGTCTCGTGTATCAGATGGATGTCGTCGGCACTTTCACTGGACCAATGGTCACCCCGACGGGAACATTACTGCCTACGGGCGTGTCGTTTATCTCTCGGGGATGCAGCTTCGTGCACTGGCGGGACGGCAAAATTACGGAATGGCGGACGTACTTTGATCCGGACATCTTGTTTGACATGGGGATGCTGCCTCGACCAGACGGGGCGTAGCGACGTCGGTTTTCTGATCTCGCCATTCCGGGATCGCGACAGGCGGCCAGATGCACGTGGGGTCATTCTCCCCAGTTACTTATCTGGTTCCAGCATAATAATTCGTTTCGCCATTTCCAGTACGGGGGGTGCCGACTCCTTTGCGCATGCCAGTTAGGCTTGCGAAAGTGAGCCACAACCACGCGAGAAGAGACTGGACACTCGACCGCCTGGCCGCCTACCGCGCCGCCATCAACGCTAACGCCAACCCATGACCGTTTCACGGCGCTTCAACCTTCCGGGACACTAGGTTCGACCAACAACCTCCTTGGCATCAGTTCCCACGGCGATCGTCTGGGCTGCTACGACGAGCGGAAAGGAGAGTGCCGGTGACCTTTGGGCGCCAGAAGCCTGCTCGCAAGGGCTATCTGGGTCTCGAGAAGAACTTACCTTTGCTTTTGACATGGACCCTGGGCTTGATCCGGTTCGACGGACAGATTTGCTGTGTTGATCATGCCGCCTGACGGGCGGCGTTGTGGTTGATGAGTGCTTCGTAATCCGCGGGACTGCGGTAGCCGAGGGAGCTGTGCAGGCGGCGCGTGTTGTGCCAGCCCTCGATGTACTCGAAGACGGCACGGCGAAGCCCCGCCCGGGTTTGCCACGAACCTGTGTCGATCAGCTCGCGCTTGATGGTGGCGAAGAAGCTCTCGGCCACGGCGTTGTCCCAGCATTAACCGGCCATGCCGACCGTGAGCACCACGCCGTTGGCCCGGGCCAGCTCCCCGTAGTGCCGACTGGTGTACTGACCAATTCACCTCCTGGGGCTTCTCCGAGCTCATTCGCACCAAGGGCCTCATCGGCTCCATGAGTACCGTCGGCGACTGCTACGACTGCGATGATGCTCTTGCGTTGCTCCGGCCGGCCAGACCCTTGTTACGACCGGCTCTGTGCCCAAGCGTTGACGTGAGGTTGCCCAAAAATAGTGGACACGGTTTATGCGGCTTGTTGCTCGCCGTTGGCCAACGTTAACTCGTAGCGGACGGGACTGAGATTGCCAGCCTTGGCGCAACGACGCTGGTGGTTGTAGAAGTTGATGTATCGGGTGATCCCTGCCCGGAGCTCGTCGATGGTGGCGAAGGTGTGCCGGTAGAAGTACTCGTGTTTGAAGATCGACCAGAAGCTCTCGGCACTGGCGTGGTCGAAGCAACTGCCCGTCGCTCCCATGGAGCGGACCAGTCCGACGTTCTGGCAGAAGTCCACGACCTTGCCATCTGAAAATTGGCTGCCTCGGTCCGTGTGGAACACCGTCCCCTTGACCCGCCC
>DATNLP010000027.1:0-10842 GCA_035602795.1 Acidimicrobiales bacterium
TGCGTTGCCCGAAGTCGATCTCGTGGCCGGCTTCGGGCAGGCCCTGACCGCCGCGCCGCTCACGCCACCGCCCATGCCGGTGGCGCTCTCCGCTGCCCGGGTCCGTCCACCGATCCGCCCCGGGTCCGTCAACGCGTTCGATCTCCTCGAGCTGCCTCGGCCCTCCGCCCGCGCCCCATGGGCCTACGTGAAGGTGGCCGAAGGCTGCGACCGCATCTGCGGCTTCTGCGCCATCCCGTCCTTCCGGGGCAAGCAACGCTCCCGCCCGGCGGCCGACATCCTGGCCGAGGTGGACGCGCTCTCGGACCCCACGTCAGGCCCCGACCACGACGGGCCGCCGCTACGCGAGGTCGTCCTGGTCGCGCAAGACCTCGCCTCCTACGGGCGCGACCGCACCGGGCCCGACCGGCACGCCCGCATCGCCGGCGGCCCCTCGCCCATCGCCGCTCTCACACTCGCCGTCGCCGCCAAGGTGGTGCGCACGAGGTTGCTCTACCTGTATCCGTCCGGCTTGACCGACGAGCTGATCGAGGCCGTTCTCGGGACCGGCGTGCCGTACTTCGACCTGTCGCTCCAACACGTGTCCCGCCCGCTCCTGGCGAACATGCGCCGGTGGGGCGACGGCGAGCGCTTCCTGCGCCGCATGGCGGACATCCGGGCCGCCGAGCCCGCCGCCACGTTCCGCTCTTCGTTCATCCTCGGCTACCCGGGCGAGACCGAACGCGACCACGATCTGCTCCTGCAATTCCTCGAGGCGGCGCAACTGGATTGGGCCGGCTTCTTCACCTTCTCCAACGAGGAAGGCACGCACGCCGCCGGTCTGCCGGGCCAAGTGCCGCCCGAGCTGGCGCTCGAGCGTCTGCGCGAGTGCTCCGAGCTGCAGGACGCCATCACTGCGGCCAAGCGTGACACCCTGATCGGATCCATCCAGCGGGTCCTGGTCGACGCCCCAGGGCAGGGACGCACCGTGCACGAAGCCCCCGAAATCGACGGCGTCGTGCACGTCCCCGCAGCCATAGCGCCCGGCTCCATGCTCGACATGGTGATCACCGCCGCCGAAGGACCCGACCTCCACGCCCTCCCTGGCGACGGGCTCGCCCCCGACCGCGCCTTCGCGGCGACCGGAGCCCAGCCATGAGCGACGCCGCACCCGAGCACCCCGTCACCCGGCAGTTCGCCTTCGGCCCCAGCGCGTTGGCCACGCCGGCCAACGCCGTCACCTTGCTGCGCCTCCTGGCCGCGCCGGTCTACGTGCTCATGCTCGTCGTGTGGGGGGCGTCGTGGATCAACGTCGTGGTCGGCCTCGTGCTGGCCGGCAGCGACGGCCTCGACGGCTACATGGCCCGACGCCAGGGGACCACCCGCTCGGGCGCCTTCCTCGACCCGCTGGCCGACAAGGCCTGCGTCCTCGGGGCCATGTTCACCCTGGCCGCCCAGGGCCATCTGCCCTGGCTCCCCGTCATCCTCATCAGCATCCGCGAGGTGGGCATGCAGCTCTACCGCTCCTGGGTGGGCCGACGCGGCGTGTCGATCCCGGCCCGCAAATCGGCGAAGATCAAGACGCTGATCCAGGACATCGCGATCGGCACGTGCATCATCCCGCCGCTGGCCCACCAGCACACGCTGCAGGTGGCCACCATCTGGTTCGCCTGCGCCCTCACCCTCTACACCGGCGCCGAGTACCTCCTCGACGGCCGCCGAGTCCTGCATCCGAGCACCTGAACGGATCGATCGGGTGGAGCGACGCGCCGCCGGCAGGGCCGAGCCGGCGCACCGCCCGACCCCGTAAGGTCACCCTCGTGAGAATCGAGATCGTGGCGGTCGGCACCGAGCTCCTGCTCGGGCAGATCGCCGACACCAACTCCGCCTGGCTGGGCGACCGCCTGGCCGCCAACGGGGTGACGTCACAGTTCCATCAGGCGGTCGGCGACAACCACCAGCGCATCACGTTGGCCCTGCGGACCGCGCTGGCGCGCAGCGACGGCGTCATCATGTGCGGCGGCCTCGGCCCCACCCAGGACGACATCACCCGTGAGGCCATTGCCGAGGTCATGGGCGTCCAGCTCGTGCGCGACCAGCAGATCGTCGATCGCATCGCCGGCTTCTTCCAGGCCCGCGGCCGCGCCATGTCGGTCAACAACGAGCGCCAGGCCGACGTCCCCGAGGGTGCCACCGTCATCCCCCAGCAGGTCGGCACCGCACCCGGCCTCATCTGTCCCGTCGGCAACAAGGTCGTCTACGCCGTCCCGGGCGTCCCCTACGAGATGACCGAGATGTTCGAGCGGGCCATCCTGCCCGACCTGCGCGCCCGCATGGCCGAGGCCGGCGAGGAGGGCGTCATCGCCAGCCGGGTCCTGCGCACGTGGGGCGCCAGCGAGTCCGGCCTGGCCGAGTCGCTCCAGGACCGCGTCGACGCGCTCGATGCGGCCGGCGACGTCACCCTGGCCTTTCTCGCCTCGGGGATCGAGGGCATCAAAGTGCGCATCACCGCTCGCGCCCGCACACTCGACGACGTCACGGCCTTGCTCGACAAGGAAGAAGTGGAGGTGCGCCGGGCCATTGAGGCGCGCCTCGGCGACATCGTCTTCGGCGTCGACGACGAGTCCATGGAGGTCGCCGTGGCCTCGCGCCTGGCGGCCCTGGGCTTGACCTTCGGCGTGGCCGAGTCGCTCACCGGCGGCCTCATCGCCTCCCGCCTGGTGAACGTGCCCGGTGCCTCGGCCTGGTTCAAGGGCGGCATCGTCGCCTATGACTCGCAGGTCAAGTTCGACGTTCTGGGGGTTCCCGCCGGGCCGGTGGTGACCGAATCGGCCGCGGCGGCCATGGCCGAGGGTGCCCGACGGGTGACCGGGGCGGACGTGGGCCTGGGCATCACCGGCGTGGCCGGTCCCGACGAACAGGAGGGCGTGGCGCCCGGGACGATCTTCGTGGGCCTGAGCCTCGGCGATGAGCCGGCCCAGACCCGCGAATTGCGGGTACCGGGTGACCGGGAGCGGGTCCGTCAGTACGGGGCCATTTCGGCTCTTGACCTGCTCCGTCGTGCGCTGGAAGGCCATACCGCCTGACCCTCCCGCGTTCACAGGGGACCCACAGCCAGGTCACACTGGACGGGGAAGCCGGGATGCGACCCTGTGGGACAGGGAGGTACGACCAGTGAAGACAGACAACGGACCGAGGGTCCTGGTGGTGGATGACGAGCCCTCCATCGTCGACGCGGTGGCGACGTCGCTGCGATACGAGGGGTTCACCGTCGATGAGGCGATAACCGGCCGCAAGGCGCTGGCCCAGGCACAGGAAGACCCGCCCGATCTGGTCATCCTCGACGTCATGCTGCCCGACCTCGACGGCTTGGAGGTGACCCGGCGTCTGCGCGCCGACGGAGTGCGCGTCCCGGTCCTGTTCCTCACCGCACGCGACACGTTGTCCGACAAGCTGGCCGGGCTGACCGTCGGCGGCGACGACTACGTCACCAAGCCCTTCGCGTTGGCGGAGGTCATCGCCCGGGTGCACGCCATCCTGCGCCGCACCGGCTACGAGCCGGAGGACGACGGCATCCTCCGCTTCTCCGACGTCGAGCTGGACGAGAGCGCGCACGAGGTGAGCCGTGGCGGCAACCAGATCAACCTGACCGCCACCGAGTTCAACCTCCTGCGCTACTTCATGCTCAACCCGCGCCACGTGCTGTCCAAGGCGCAGATCCTCGACCACGTCTGGCATTACGACTTCGGAGGCGACGGCAACGTCGTGGAGACGTACGTGAGCTACCTGCGCAAGAAGCTCGAGAAGTTCGGACCCCCGCTCATCCACACCATCCGCCTCGTCGGTTACACGCTGCGCGAGCCCGAGTCGGCCAACGGAGCGGCCTGAGTGTCCCTGCGGCTCCGGCTCCTCCTCGCCGTCGGGGCGATCTCCATCGTCGCGCTCGTCGTGGCGGACTTCGCCACGTACTCGGCGCTGCGGACGTCCCTCTACAACCAGGTGGACCAGGAGCTGGCGGTGCATCCCCAGGCTGGCTTCCGCGTTGATTCGGCCACCGGCGCGGTCATGTGCCCGTCACCGCACAGCACTTTCGGGGGCACCCCGGTCGAGGCCGGTCCCGGCGAGGGTCCGGGCGGTCCGGGCGGCGGCGATGGCGACGGCAACGGCAACGGCAACGGGAATGGGAACGGCTACGCCAACATCTTCGGCATCAGCTACGTCGCCTACGTGAGCCACAGCGGTACGGTCGTGAACGGCCTCGAGTGCCCCGCCTATGTCGGGGACCACTCATGGCGCCCCCAGCTGCCTTCACCGATCACCGGGTTCACGGCCCAACCCAATGGGACGGAGGCAACCTATTTCACTGCGGCGTCGGTCACCGCTGGTGGCCCCTCCTTCCGTGTCCTGGCCGAGAAGATCCAGAGCGGTGGCGTGCTCGTCGAGGCTGTCCCGCTCACCGACCAGGACAGCACCCTGCATACCCTCTTCCTGACCGAGTTCGCCGTGACGGCGGCCGCCCTGGTGCTGGCGCTCCTCGGCGGCTGGTGGCTGGTGCGCCTCGGCCTGCGCCCGCTCGAGGACGTGGAGCGCACCGCCGAGTCCATCGCGGCCGGCAACCTCGACCAGAGGGTCCCGGGCGCCGACCAGCAGACCGAGGTCGGCCGGCTCGCCCGGGCCCTCAACGTCATGCTCGAGCGGATTCAGGTCGCCTTTTCGGCGCGCGTTGCCTCGGAGGCCCGCTTGAAGGAGTCCCAGGATCACTTGCGCCAGTTCGTTGCCGACGCGTCGCACGAGCTGCGCACGCCGATCGCCGCGGTGTCGGCCTACGCCGAGCTGTTCGAGCGCGGCGCGGCGGAGAAGCCCGAGGACCTGGCGCGGGTGTTGAGCGGTATCCGTACCGAGACGGCCCGCATGGACCGATTGGTGAACGACCTCCTCACCCTCGCCCGGCTGGACGAGGGTGTGCCCATGGAGCAGGCCCCGGTCGAGCTGGTGGCCCTGGCCTCCGACGCCGTGCGGACGGCCACCGCGGTCGGCCCGGACTGGCCCGTGCGGTTCTGGGCGGCCCGCCCGATTGAGGTGAGGGGAGACAAGGACCGGCTGCGGCAAGTGGTCGACAACCTGCTGGCTAACGTCCGCGCCCATACGCCGGCGGGCACATCGACGACGGTGCGGGTCGACGAGGTGGGCGACCAGGCCGAAATCGACGTGCACGACACCGGACCGGGCATGCCCGCCGACGAGGCACGACGGGTCTTCGAGCGCTTCTACCGGGTGGACCAAGCCCGGGCCCGCACCGCTGGGGGCAGTGGCCTGGGCCTGTCCATCGTGGCCGCCATCGTGGCCGCCCACGGCGGCACCGTCTTCGCCGCCTCGTCGCCCGGCAACGGCATGACCGTGACGGTGCGTCTCCCCAAGAGCACGGAGCCGCTGGAACTGCTGGAAACGGGGGAGCGCCTGGAGCCGGTGGAGGCGAGCGGTCCTTTGGAATCCACCACCTAGGGGCTTGCTGTGTTGCGCCGCCGGCGATTCACACCGGAGCCACAGCCGAGGTTCACGGGGTCCGGAGACGGGTCGGCCACCATGCTTGGCATGACAGCCCTGGCCCCCTTCGAGGCCGACGTGGACCCTCGCCGGATTCCGGTGGACGTCGAAATCGTCGTGCCTGTCTACAACGAAGCCCCCCAGCTGGCGGAGAGGATCACCGCCCTGCGCCGCTTCCTCGACGAGTCCTTCCCTTTTCGGGCCCTCGTTACGATCGTCGACAACGCCAGTACCGACGACACCCACGAGGTGGCGACCGGACTGGCCGCCGTCCTGCCCGGGGTGGCCGTCATGCACCTGACCCGCAAGGGCCGCGGGTACGCGCTGCGCTCGGCCTGGTCGACCAGCCAGGCGCCCGTCGTCGCCTACATGGACGTCGACCTGTCAACGTCGCTCTCCGCCCTGCTCCCGCTCGTGGCTCCGCTGCTGTCGGGCCACCGCGACGTGACCATCGGGTCCAGGCTCGCCCGGGGGGCGCGTGTGGTCCGGGGCCCCAAGCGCGAGCTCATCTCGCGCTCGTACAACCTGTTGCTCAGGCTGACCCTGCGGGGCCGCTTCAGTGACGCCCAGTGCGGCTTCAAGGCGCTGCGCCGCGACGCGGCGGAGAAGCTGCTCCCGCTCGTCGAGGACAACGAGTGGTTCTTCGACACCGAGCTGCTCGTTACGGCGGAGCGGTTGGGCCTGCGCATCGGAGAGGTGCCGGTCGACTGGGTGGACGATCCGGACTCCCGGGTCGACATCGTGACGACCGCCACCGACGACCTGCGCGGGGTGTGGCGCATGCTGTTCGGTCGTCCCAAGCAGCTGCGGCGCGTCTGCTCGAACGTCGTGGCAGCCGACCAGCTCATGCGCTTCGCCGGCGTCGGGGTGGTCAGCACGCTCGGCTATCTGTTCCTCTTCATCGCCTGGCGCCCGCTGCTGGGCGCGTTCGCAGCCAACGCAGTGGCCATGGCCATTGCCACCTTGTTCAACACGGCGGTTCACCGCGAGTTGTCCCAGGGCACCGACGGGCAGGCTCGTCGGGGCCGCCTCGTCGCCGTGGTCGGCGGCCTCTACCTGGTCAGCCTCGCCTTTACCACGCTGGGGCTCGCCGTGGCCCAGTGGGTGGCCCCGGCGTCGCTGATCGCCGAGCTGGCGGCCATCACCGTGGCCAACCTGGCCGCCGCCATATTCCGCTTCGCCGTGCTGCGAGCATGGATCTTCCGACCGACCGCCCACGCCGGCGCCGACCCCTTGGAGGCATCCTCTTGACCGACGTCACTCCAGCCCCCGACGCGCCCGTCGGGGTGCTCGACCTGCCGGTCGCCTTGCCAGAAGAGGTCGAGACGGACGCCACCGAAGCGGCGCCGGCCACGTCCAGCACCTCGAACTGGCCGCCCGGTCCGCGGCCCGGCCGCATCGTCCGCTTCTTCCGCGGCAAGGAGAGCGACGCGCCGTGGGTGCGGCCGGCGCTCCTCGCGCTGTTGGCCGCCACCGCAGTCCTCTACCTGTACGACCTCGGCGCCAGCGGCTGGGCCAACTCCTTCTACGCCGCCGCGGTGCAAGCGGGGACCAAGAGCTGGAAGGCCATGTTCTTCGGCTCCTCCGACGCGTCCAACTTCATCACCGTCGACAAGCCTCCCGTCTTCTTGTGGCCGATGGAGATCTCCGCGCGCATCTTCGGCCTGAACTCGTGGAGCATGCTCGTCCCTCAGGCCCTGGAGGGAGTGGCCACCGTCGGGCTGGTCTACCTGTCGGTGCGGCGCTGGTTCAGCGCGCAGGCCGCGTTGCTCGGCGGTGCCGTCGTCGCGCTGACACCCGTGGCCGCCTTGATGTTCCGCTATAACAACCCCGACGCGCTGCTGGCGCTGTTGCTGACCGCGGCCACCTACGCCACCATCCGCGGGCTGGAGAAGGCGCAGACCAAGTGGCTCGTCCTGGCGGGCGCGCTGGTGGGCTTCGGCTTCATCACCAAAATGATGCAGGCCTTCTTGATCCTCCCCGTCCTGGCGGTGGTGTACCTGTTCGCCGCACCGACGGGCTGGTGGCGCCGCGTCTGGCAGACGCTCGTCATGGGCGTGTCCGTCCTGGTGGCCGGGGGCTGGTGGGTGGCCGTGGTGGCGCTCACCCCGGCGGCGGACCGGCCCTACGTAGGTGGCTCGCAGAACAACAGCATCCTGAATCTCATATTCGGTTACAACGGCTTCGGCCGACTCAGCGGCAACGAGAGCGGCAGCGTGGGCGGCGGGAACGTCGGTGGTGCCATGTGGGGCCCGACCGGTTGGACACGGCTGTTCAATCCGCAGTTCGGCAACATGATGTCGTGGCTCCTGCCGGGCGCGCTCGTCATGGGCGCCGTGTTGCTGGGCATCACCATCCGGGCCCGCCGCACGGACCGCGAGCGCGCCGCGCTGTTGCTGTGGGGCGGTTCGCTGGTCAGCATCGGGCTCACCATCAGCATGGCGCAGGGCATCATTCACCCCTACTACGCCGTGGCGCTGGCGCCGCCGCTCGGCGCGCTGGTCGGCATCGCCACCTTCGGCCTGTGGCAGCGGCGCGAGACGTGGGTCGGGCGCATCGGTTTGGCCGCCGGTCTGGCCGCCACGGTGTGGTGGAGCTACACGCTCCTCGGCAAGACGTCCGACTGGTTCCCGTCACTCCGCCCCTTCGTGGCGGTCGTGGGGATTCTGGGCGTCGCCGCCATTCTGGCCTTGCCGCTCCTGCGTGCCGTGCCCAAACTGGCCGTGGCGCTCGTGGCCGTTCTCGGCCTCGGCGCTGCGCTTGCGGCCCCCTTGTTCTCGACCGTCGCTACCGCGACCACCCCGCATCAAGGAGCGATCCCGAGCGTGACGCCGACCCCGGCGGGCGGCGGCGGCTTCCCCGGTGGTGGGGGCTTCCCGGGTGGTGGGGGCTTCCCGGGCGGGGGCGTCCGGCGTGCCTTCGGTGGTGCGGGTGCCGGCGGCTTCCCCGGACGTGGGACCTTCCCGGGTGGCCGAGGCTTTGCTTTGCCTGGCGCAGGCAACGGGACCGGTACCGGCACCGGCGGGTTCCCTGGGGGCGGCGTTCCCGCTGGTGGCGGGGGCTTCCCGGCCGGCGGCTTCCGGCGTGCCTTCGGCGGCGCCACGGGTGGGGGCGCTGGTGGAGGATTCTTGAACTCGAGCACGTCCAACCCGGAACTGACCGCGAAGCTGCAAGCTGACGCCAGCCGCTACGCCTGGGTCGCCGCCACGGTCAACTCCAACAACGCCGCCGGCTACCAGCTGGCGAGCGGTGACCCGATCATGGCCATCGGCGGCTTCAACGGCACCGACCCCGCTCCCTCACTGGCCCAGTTCGAGCGGGACGTCGCCGAGGGCAAGATCCACTACTTCATCGCCAGCGGCGCGGGCGGGGCCGGCGGGTTCGGGGCGTTCGGTGGTGGTGGCAGCGGCGACGACGCGCAGCAGATCACCTCGTGGGTCGAGTCACACTTCAGCTCCCAGGACGTGGGCGGGGACACCATCTACGACCTGTCGTCGGGCGCTTCGGGCTGAGGCTCCGACGCCTCAGCCGAGCAACGCGAGGTAGAGCTCGCTCGTCCGTGCGTCGAAGGCCACGAAGCGGACCAGGGTGACGTCGGTGTCCGCCGCGCCGACGGTGGCCACGGCCAGGGCGGCGGCCTCATCCGGCGGATAGCCGTAGGCACCGGTCGAGATGGCCGGGAAGGCGATGGTGCGCGCGCCGACGCGGTCGGCCACCGCGAGCGAGGCGCGGTAGCACGAGGCGAGGACGCCGGGCTCGCCCGCCGTGCCGCCGTGCCACACCGGACCGACGGTGTGAATGACGAAGCGGGCCGGGAGATCGAACCCGTCGGTCACGACCGCCTCCCCCGGCGGGCACTCACCGATGGCGCGACAGGCCGCGTGCAGGCGCTCGGCGCCGGCGGCGCGGTGGATGGCCCCGTCGACCCCGCCGCCTCCGGCCAGGTGGCGGTTGGCCGCGTTCACGACGGCGTCGACGCGCTCAGCAGTGATGTCGCCGCGGACCGCCTCGAGGCGGGGCGGCACGTCAGCTCGGTGCGGTCGTCGAGGTGGTCGACGTGGCGCCCGACGTCTGGGCCGGTGTCAGCTTCAGCAGCGACGTGCTGTTGCCCGGCGCGGTCTCGTCCGTCTTCTCCCCCCACTTGGAGAAGGCCACGCTGCCGTGGATGTCCGACGAGCTCTTGGCGCCTGGATTGGTGAGCTCCTCGATCGGGAGCGGTGATCCACTGGCCGGCACGTAGAGGACCACGTCGATTTTGGAACCGCTGTCGGTGCTGACGTAGCCATGAACTGCGAGGGCGCGCTCGCCGTCCACCGTCGTGGGCGGACCGTAGGTGAAGGGCCCGCCCATCTGCAGCTCGTCGGGCACCTGCGAGGTCAGGAGCCCCTGGACGAGCGTGGCCAGCGCGGTGTTCGAGGTGGGGAACGAGAGCCACTTGCCGGCGTAGGTGTGCGCCTGCTTGGTGGTCAGCCCGATGACGTTGTGCAAGGCGGTGGCGTTGCCGTTGATGTAACCGGTGGAACCGACCACCATGGCCCGCACGTGCTCGACGGTCTTCCCCTTGGTGACCGTGAGCGATTGCGCGCCCGACGTGCTGCCGGTGTCGCCGTCGACATCGATGCTGACTCCGTCCTGCGTGGCTGAAGAAGCGAAGTGCACGTTCTCGCCGCCGGCCGCCTTGAGCGCGGCCTGGTACAGGGACTGCGCGCTGGGCGTGGACGCCGCGCCGGCGGGCGGCGCAGCGGCGACCGCGGCCATGGTGACGGCCGCGGTGAGTAGCGAGAGGATGGCCACCGCGGCCGTGGCGGCGGGGGGGCGGCTGAAGCGGGGCGGGCGCATGGGCGTCAGGTGCATGGGGTCGGCGTCGCGCCACGCGTGGACGGACCACGACCGGCGGGAGACGAACCTTATCTTCGCACCCGAGGGCCTCCGGCGGGGTTCGGGCGGCCACCGGGGTCACGTGGTGCTGATGTGTCCGATGGAAACCGTGGCCTGCGGTGCCTCCGGTCGCACAGTCTCGCCCCAGCTTGAGTAAGTCACGTGCTCGGCCGGGCTCGGCCGACCGTTGGCGCCGAGCGAGTCCTCCTCCACCGGGACGTGGTTTCCGCGCGCCCGCACGTAGAGGACGACACGCCCACTGGTCTTGCCGAACTTCTGGGTCCCCTCGATGGCGTCGACGGTGTAGCCGTCGAGGGTACGGGGCTTGCCGAGCGCCAGGGGGCCTTTGAGCGTCAGCTCCTTGGCGATGTCGCTCGAGCGGACCCCGGCCACCACGGGGGAGAACAGACTGTTGTCGGTGGCGAACTCGATCCACTGGCC
>DATNLP010000039.1:0-4711 GCA_035602795.1 Acidimicrobiales bacterium
GGGGCGGCATCTTCGGGCAGCTGAGCCATCTGGGCGGGGGGACGGCCACCGCCGTCGTGCTCCTCCTCTTCCTGGCCGCCACCGGGAAGTCGGCGCAGATCCCGCTGTTCAACTGGCTGCCGGACGCCATGGAAGGCCCGACGCCGGTCTCGGCGCTCATCCACGCCGCCACCATGGTCACGGCCGGGGTCTACCTGCTCTGCCGTATAAACCCACTGCTGCATGTGACGGCCACGGGGTCCGAGATCATCGCGACGA
The DNA here is from genome assembly GCA_035602795.1 of Acidimicrobiales bacterium. GTDB lineage: Bacteria > Actinomycetota > Acidimicrobiia > Acidimicrobiales > RAAP-2 > Bog-473. Next base: position 259 of record DATNLP010000039.1, read on the forward strand.
TCGGGGCCGTCACCGCTTTCGTGGCGGCCACCATCGCCTGCGCCCAGCAGGACATCAAGAAGGTGCTCGCCTTCTCGACCGTCTCGCAGATCGGCTACATGATCCTCGCCGTGGGCACGGGCGCCTACATCGCCGCCATCTTCCTCATGGTGGCGCACGCCTTCTTCAAGGGCCTGCTCTTCCTGGGGGCGGGCTCGGTGATCCACGGGCTCGAGGACGAGCAGGACCTCAAACGGATGGGCGCGCTGCGCCGCTACATGAAGTGGACCACCGTCACCTTCACCATCGGCTTCCTGGCCATCGCCGGCATCCCGCCGCTCTCGGGCTTCTGGGCCAAGGGCGACGTCCTCGACAACACGTTCGCCCACTTCAAGTGGCTGTGGGTCATCGGCCTGGTCACCGCCGTGCTCACGGCGTACTACATGAGCCGGCTGGAGGTCCTCGCCTTCGGCGGCAAGGAGCGCTTCGACAAGGCCGGGCCCCACGGGGAGCCGGCGCTTCACGCGCCCCACGAGTCGCCGTGGGTCATGCGGCTCCCGCTCGTCGTCCTCGCGTTCTTCGCGTTCTTTGCCGGCGCGCTGGACCTGCCCTGGGTCCACGTCGACAGCCTGGCGAATTTCCTGGCGCCGGTGTTCGCCGGCACGCTTTACAACGACCACCTGGGCACGGGGCCGGAGTGGGCGCTGGCGCTGGCCGACATCGCAGCGGCGCTCGTCGGAGTCATCGTCGGCTGGTGGCTGTGGCGGGGCGACGAGGTGTACCAGCCGCGCTTGGAGCCGGCGTTCCTGCAGCGGGTCTGGTACTGGGACGACTTCTACGACACGGTCATCGGGCGCCCCGGTCAGCGCCTGGCCACCTTCTGCGCCTGGGTCGTCGACACCCGCGTCATCGACGGCGCGGTCAACGGGTCGGCGCACCTGGCGAAGGCCACCGGCAACGCGGCGCGCAAGCTGCAGACCGGCTATGCCCGCAACTACGCGCTGGGCATCGCCCTCGGGATGGCCCTCATCATCGCCTTCATGCTGAGTCGGACGTGGTGGGGATGACGCACACCGTTCCCTTCCTCACCTTGCTGGTCCTGCTGCCGGCGGCCGGCGCGCTCGGCCTGGCGCTGCTCGGGCTCGACCGCAACTTCAACCGTGAGCTGGCCTACGCGCTCGGCCTGATCGTCTCGCTGGTCACGCTGGGCTTCTCCATCGCCACCCTCTGGGTCATGAAGGTGCACGACGGCGGCTTCCAAATGGTGTCGAACCACGACTACACGGGCACCAGCCTCGGCGTGCACTGGTACCTGGGGGTGGACGGCATCTCCATCTTCCTGGTGCTCCTCACCGCCATCCTCTTCCCGCTGGCCATCATCCTCGGGCGCCACCGCGAGAACGGCCGGGCCTACATCGCCTGGATCCTCCTGCTGGAGGCAGCGGTCATGGGCAGCTTCGTGTCGCTCGACCTGCTCGTGTTCTTCTTCATGTTCGAGCTGACGTTGGTGCCCTCGTACTTCATCATCGCCGGCTGGGGCCACCAGCGGCGGGCCTACGCCGCCATCAAGTTCTTCCTCTACACCTTCCTCGGCTCGGCCTTCCTGTTGGTGGGCATCCTGGTCCTGGCCTTCATCCACGAGTCGCAGTACCACTACCTGACCTTCTCGCTCGGGCCGCTCATGCAGACCCACCTGTCGTCGAGCACCGAGATCCTGCTCTTCTTGGCCTTCACGGCCGCCTTCGCCGTCAAGGCACCGCTCTTCCCGCTGCACACCTGGTCGCCCGACGCCTACACCGAGGCGCCCGAAGAGGGCTCGGTGTTGCTGTCGGGCGTGCTGGCCAAGCTCGGCACCTACGGCATCATCCGCTTCGACCTCAGCCTGTTCCCGCAGGCGACGCGCACGTTGGCGCCCCTGTTGTTGACGCTGGCCGTCATCGGCATCATTTACGGGGCCGTCGTGGCCTGCGCCCAGCGCGACCTGAAGCGGCTGGTCACCTACTCGTCGCTGGCGCAGATCGGCTTCATCGCGCTGGGGACGATCGCCATCAGCACCCAGGGCCTGGCCGGGGGCGTCCTGCTCATGCTGAACCACGGGCTCATTGTGGCGGCGCTGTTCATCGTGATCGGGTTCATCTACCAGCGTCGCGGCACCTGGCAGACCACCGAGCTGCGCGGGCTCCAGAAGGCGGCGCCGGTCATGGCCGCCGTGTTCACGGTCGCCATGCTGGCCTCGGTCGGCGTGCCGGGGCTCAACGGCTTCGTGAGCGAGTTCCTGGTGTTGTCGGGCACCTTCATCACCCACCGTTGGTGGGCCGTCGCGGCCGTGCTCGGCGTGATCGTGGCCGTCATCTACCTGCTGTGGGCCTACCAGCAGGTCTTCCACGGCGAGCCCAGGGAGGCCGACGAGCACACCCGTGACCTGGGCCTGCTGGAGAAGGCGGTGGTGGCGCCGCTCATCATCCTCATCGTCTTCCTGGGCGTCTACCCCAAGCCGGTGCTCGACCGCATCGATCCGTCGGTCAACCAATTGGTGGCGCACGTGCAGTCGAGTACCCACCAGTACGAGCCCTCGGTGGCCGTCAAGGGCGTGGAGGGCATCAAGTGATCGCCACCCTCCTGGCCGCGGCGCACACGTCGTCCGACACCATCAAGGTGCCGCCCATCCGCTGGCTGGCCATCTTGCCCCCCATCATCATGATCGGCGGGGCGGTGCTGCTCCTGGGCGTGGCCTCGCTCGTCGGCCGGCCGCTGCGGGTGGCCGTGAGCACCGTCGCCACCGTGATCATCTCCGGCGGCGCGCTCGGTATCGCCATCTGGCAGTGGACCGACGTGCAGGACCATGGCCCGCACACCTACGTGGCCAACGCGGTGGTGATGGACGGCTTCAGCGTCTTCTTCATGATGCTGGTGTCGATCGCCATGCTCCTGACCGCGCTGGTGGCCGACGGGTACCTGCGCCGGGAGGGCGTGCAGGGGGCGGAGTTCCACGTCCTGGCCATGGTGTCGGCCTCGGGCGCCATGTTGATGGCCATGGCCAACGACCTGATCATCATCTTCCTCGGCCTCGAGATCCTCTCCATCGCGCTCTACGTGCTCACCGCGTTCAATTACCGCCGGGCGGCGTCGGGCGAGGCGGCGCTCAAGTACTTCATCCTCGGCGGGTTCTCGTCGGCCATCTTCGTCTACGGCATCGCCCTGACCTACGGGGCGACGGGATCGACCAACCTGACCCAGATCGCCGACTTCCTGTCCAAGAACGTGGTGCTGACCAACGGCCTCCTGCTGGCCGGCCTGGCGCTCCTGATCGTCGGCTTCGCCTTCAAGGTGGCGGCGGTGCCGTTCCACATGTGGACGCCCGACGTGTACCAGGGGGCACCCTCCCCGGTGACCGGCTTCATGGCGGCCGTGGCCAAGGCGGGCGCCTTCGCCGCCATGCTGCGCGTCCTGTTCTCCACCTTCGGCGTGGTGTCGACGGACTGGCGGCCCATTGTCTACGGGCTGGCCGTGCTCTCGCTCGTGCTGGGGGCCTTCGTCGCCCTGCGCCAGCGCGACGTGAAGCGCATGCTGGCGTACTCGTCGATCAACCACGCCGGGTTCATTTTGCTCGGCGTGGTGGCCGGGACGGCCCGGGGCGCCAGCGCGGCGCTGTACTACCTGTTCGCCTACATGCTCATGACGATCGGCAGCTTCGCCATCGTGACGCTGCTCGGACGCCAGGGCGACGCCGACCACGACCTGTCCCGCTACCGCGGCCTGGCCGGGCGCCAGCCGTTGCTGGCGTTGGCCCTTGCGGTCCTGCTGCTGGCCCAGGCCGGCGTACCGTTCACCACCGGGCTGTGGGCCAAGTTGCAGGTGGTCTTCGCCGTCATCGCCGCGGGCGACGTGCCGCTCGGCGTCATCGCCATGGTGACGGCCGTGGTGGCGGGCTACTTCTACCTGCGCCTGGCCGTGCTCATGTACGCCGGCGGCGGGCTCGGCGAGCCCGAGGGGGGGACGGGCGGCTCGGCGGAGCTGGGGGCGGGGGGCGGCCTGGTCGGCGGCTCGCTGATCGAGGCGGGGACGGCGAGTGGTGAGACGACGCCGGCCGGCGGGCTGGCCTGGGCGACGCCGGCGTCCGTGGCGGGCTCGGTGACCGCGTTGAACGAGCAGATCCTGCTGGCCGACGAGGAGACTCACGGCGAGGAGGAGATCCCCGAGGCGGTGCGGGTCCCGGCGCTGGGCGCCCTGTCCATCGCCGTGTGCACCGGCGTGACCGTCCTCTTCGGTGTGTGGCCTCAGCCCCTCATCGACTTCGCCAACCACGCCACGCTGCTGTTCCTGCCCAAATAGGGCTAGTGACCTGAGTCAGAAGTAAGTCCCCTCGGGGGAATTTTGTAGCCAGCGGGCGCGTTGTGCCCATCGTCAACGACGATGGGAGGCAGAGATGCGGCGGTCGGTACTCGAACCATTGGTGCTCAGCGACGACGAGCGC
>DATNLP010000048.1:0-10065 GCA_035602795.1 Acidimicrobiales bacterium
GTGTAGGGGTCGGACTGGGGCGCCGTGCCGGAGTCTCCTCCAACCGGTTTCCCCAGCCCGCCCTCCGAACCGGACGTGCAGCTCTCACCGCATCCGGCTCTCCGCGAGATCATGCCGCTGGTGCGGGTGATCCTGCCTCGATGCTCGCCCATGGCGTGGGGATCCGAGTGCCCCGGAAGCGATAGCGAACAATCGCCATCTCTTGTGGCCGGAACATCACGGTCCTGCCGTCTCTGATCTGCCAGTTGGGCAGAAAACGACGGTGAAGGGTTCCCCAGTTCAATCCGAGATGTCGTTTGCGAAGCGAGCCAACCACTCTCCACCATGCAAAGTGGTCGAGGTAGCTGAAGGTGCGTGACGACACCCCGTGATGGAAATAGTTACACCATCCTCGCAACACCGGGTTGAGTCGGCGTAACAAGGCGGCGAGTGTCAGATGCTTGTGGCGGCGGGTAAGCGACCGGACCTTGCCCATCACGGAAGCCAAGGACTTCTTCGAAGGGTAGGTGTAGACCGCTCGCCTGCCTCCCCGACCTCGCATGGCTCGGCGCCGGATGCGCCAGCCCAGGAAGTCAAAGCCCTCGTCAATATGGCAGACCCTCGTCTTCTCTTCCGAGAGGCGCAAACCGATCGGAGCGAGCACCGTTGTCACCTCGTCGAACAGCGCTTCCGTGTCGTCACGGGTGCCACCGACCATGACCACAAAATCGTCCGCATAGCGGACGAGGCGGTAAGTCGGGACGCCTTCGCGACGACGCTTGGCGCGTGTCCATGCCGGTCCGAGCGCTTCCCACTTCTGGGTGAAATGCTCGTCGAGCGCAGACAGTGCGATGTTGGCCAACAACGGCGAGAGAATCCCGCCTTGGGGCGTGCCAGTGATCGTCGCCCTGTCCATCCCATCCTCAGAGAGGATGCCGGACTTCAAGAACGCCTTGACCAGGCTCAAGATGCGCTTGTCTCCGATTCGACGTCGCACCCGGCCCATGAGAGCCGAATGGTCGATCTCGTCGAAGCACGCCTTGATGTCTGCCTCGAAGACCCACTCGTAATTGCGGGTGGGTGAACCGAGGTAGTGAATCTCAGCAATGGCATCTTGGGCTCGGCGCCTCGGGCGGAAGCCATAGCTACATGACTTGAAGTCCGCCTCGAAGATCGGTTCGAGCACCAGCTTTAGGGAACCTTGCACCGTCCGGTCGGCGGCGGTCGGGATGCCAAGGCGGCGGAGTTTCCCGTTCGCCTTGGGGATCATCTTCTCCCGCACTGGCGTCGGGCTGAACCGCCGGGACCTGAGATCATTCCCAAGCCCAGCGAGGAACTCCCCGGCGCTAAAGACAATGGAGCGAGGGACCACTCCATCAACACCGGCCGAACGGCCTCCCTTGTTGTCCCTGACCCGGCTCCACGCCACAACGAGGAACGCCGGGTCATAGACGAGGTTGTACAGGTCATCGAAACAACGATCAGGATCACTGATCGCCCATTGGTGCAGCTTCGTCTGCATTCCATGTACCCGTAGCTCGGCCTCGTCGAGGTCGGGCCACGGCTCGCCGATATTCACCAGCGGACTCCATGTTCTGCGTGGATGCTGCGATCCCGCTGGACCCCTTCGCCATGTAGCCGGCTTTCCCGACCTCGGACTACTACGGGTCCTCCGTCCCATCCCGGCGGCGTCAGCCGACGACGAGCCTTCCCACCGGCCAGCTGGTTGCTGGCCGGAGAGGGGGCCACCGGGATGGTTCCCACGTTCACTCTTGAACCGCTCGACGGGGTCGGTGCCCAGCTATGCCCCTGCAGCATCGCCACGACTACGCCGCAGGCTTTCACCGTGGCCTCTTGACCGACGACATCAATCGGTCGAAGAGTTCTCGGAGCCATGGGTCCGATGCGCGCTGCAACCCAGCCCATATCCATCAGATTTGAGCTGGTGGACTGTCTTGAGGGGCGTTCTGCCGCTGGTTTCTCACGTACACCTTTCCGTCTTGCTTGCCGGACCCGAACCATCTGACGGTGCTGGGCCGTCCCGGCTTTGTCGAGGCTGCTTGCCGCCATCGCCCTCGTCCCAGGGGTCAGGCTGCCTCCAGCTTCACCAACCCGCTGCGACGGGCTGGAGGAGAAGGTCTTGCACCTCCCCTCGGTTCAAGAGCGCCTCGTGGCGCTCGATGTCGACCAGCCACAACTCGTTCGGTAGTTCTGCCGCGAAATGGCGGCAGACAGGCGTGGCCTCGTACGCCTCGTGAGCATCGTACTTGCGCGGCCGGGGGCGCAAGTACTCTTCGAGGAGCGCGTGTTGGCGCTGATCCAGTCCCGGACGTTCCCATCCTCGCTCCGGGTGCGCGGCAATACGGTGAGGAACCGCCCGCCCAGCTTGTGAATGTAGGTTATCGACTTGCGATTGCAGAGCGTCGGGCCGGATATCTAGTGGGACGAGGTCGAGTTCGCGAGCTTGTAACACTGCCCCAGGGCCAAACGATTTGCGTCGGGTCCTCGGACGTGTTGCCATCGGCCAGGCGGTAGTTGATCGACACCACCCCATCCGCGCTCACGGTCAGCAGCCAGACCAGCTGAGCCAGGTCCGGGCGTTCCTTGCCATGGCCGAAACACACGGTCGGTGCACGATTTTCCTCGCCATCGGGACAGCAGGGGTAGCCGCCCTGCATCGACAAGGTAGTAGCGTCGTTGTGTAGCTTGTTGAGAGCGATGCCGAAGTCCTTGATCGCCTCGGTCATCACCTTGGTCAGCATGGTGGCGATCTACCTGCGTCGCCCAGCCCGGGGGGCGCTCCGGGGCGGTCCTGCGCCCTCTCGCGGACCTTGTGGGCCGGAACACCGTCGACCACGAGGTTGGTGAGCAAGGCGAGGAGTATGCGGTGGGGGCCAGCATTGGCTAGGGGATCCATAGGCACCGATCAATCGAAGAGCGCCGCCGCCCAGAGCGGTCGAGATAGCGGAGCACGATCGGCAGTGCGAGGATGTCCTTCGCCACCAGCGCTCTCTGTTCGATATCGGCCCAGCGATGTCACCGTGGACCACGAACCACGACTCACACGATCCGAAGAGGCCGAGCACCGCCGCATCGTGCGTGAGCTGGCTTCGGTGGGTTCTTCCTGCCGGGTAGCACCGATGACGAGCACACCCGATGAAGCAAGGCGGGATGGCGTGCAACGCCGACCCACTGGTGCTCCACAGCCCCCACCACCACTGGACCCGCAAGCTTTAGGGCAAGACGGTCGGGCGCGATCCAGACGACGAACAGCTGGAGCGCGACGGCACGTAGCTCGATGAGGCCAGGCGGCTATGCGACCTAGTCACCGAGCTCGAGGCTGTCTCAGTCAGGGTCGCCGAACGTGCCGAGGGATGGGATGCCCAGCCCCTGCCTTCGGGCCATCGCCAACGCAGAGGGAGCGTGAACGTGAAGACTGATAAACGGGGCATCCATCGGTGCCGCCTGTCGGGAGAGTGATAAATCGGGAGAAATGCGATCCTCGACGTGCGGAAAGGGAGTTGACACTCACCCAAGTGACGTACTAGGATGTTAGATGACCAACAACTGCACGTGACGAGTCGCTTCATGCTTCACACCGGGCAAAGAGATTCGTGATGTCGGAGGTTATGGACGGGACGGGTGCGTGGTAGGCAAACGTTGGCGCGCGAGGCTTCGCCACAATATGCGTCACTATCTAGAACGAGTCGCAACAGTCGGGTCAATTCCGCCGATCCGTCCAGAGGGTTCGAATGTACGTGTTCGAACCAAGATGCCATCGGTCCATGAAGCTGGAGAGCACGCGACCGAGCCGGGGAGATGTGGATGACGACCGACACTCAGAATTCGTCTGCCCGCGAGATCCGCGAGCGCCTTGGTCACGAACTGATCGACGGTGACGGGCACTTGGTGGAGATTAGAGAGGCTTTCGTGCGCTTCGTGTCAAGTCGGGGAGGTGCGCACCTGCTCGAGGAGCCGTCAGCTTGCGGGTTGATGGTGCCGGACCAGGATCTGAAGCGTGCCCCGCTGCTTGAGGAGCGACGTCGCTTTCATCTTAGGGCGCAACCTCGCTGGTTCACCACCGCCAACACGTTCGATTACGCCGCAGTGACTATGCCTGGGCTGATGTACGAAAGGCTTCCTGAAACTGGCTTTGACTTCTCGGTCGTGTTTCCGACCTACGGTCTACACCTCGCTCACATCGAAGGAGAGCACTCTAGACGAGAGCTCTGCCGACTCTATAACGAGATGGTCGCCGAGGATTACGCTCCTTACCGCGACCGATTGTCCCCTGTCGCGGTACTCCCATTGACGACGCCAGAGGAGGGCGTCGAGGAGCTTGAGCACGCTGTGTCATTGGGCCTGAAGGCCTTCCTGATCCCGTCGTTCGTGTGGAGGACCATTCCGGCGTTCGTCAACGCGCCGGTGGAATATCGGTCGCGGCTCCGGCGGTTCGATACTTATGGGCTCGATAGCGAGTACGACTATGACCCGTTCTGGAGACGAGCCGTGGAGCTAAACGCCCCGCTGGCCGCCCACATGTCAGGTTCCGGGCTTATCGACCGGATCTCGCCGACTAACTATGTCTACTCAGCGGGACATTTCGCCGCAACGGGCGAGGCACTCGCCAAGTCCCTTTTCCTTGGAGGTGTTATCCACCGCTTCCCAAAGTTACGGGTCGGGTTGATGGAGGGCGGCGTTGCGGTGGGTGTACGTCTCTACGGTGACTTGGTCAGCCGATGGGAGAAACGAGGCCCTGCCGGGTTGCGCAGGCTCGATCTCCGTAACATCGATACAAGCGAACTCTCCCGACTTGCGCTGAGCTACCACCCTCGAGTGGCTGGTCTGCCAGCAGACCGGCTCGTACCGTTCCTGGGTGTTGAGGAAGGAGCCACGAACGATTTCAAGCTCAGCGGTGTAGACGGCCCGTCAGATATCCGGAACCAATTTTGCTCGAGTTTCTTTTGGGGATGCGAGGGTGACGACCCGCTCGTAGCGGTCAGCTTCGACCCCCGGGTGAATCCCCTCGGAGCCACAATTCCGGCGTTCGTGGGGTCCGACATAGGGCATTGGGACGTCCCGAACTTCGACCACCCGCTACAGGAGGCCTATGAGCAAATTGAGCACGGACTTCTGACGAAAGAGCAATTTAAGGACTTCACGTCCGCAAATGCAGTCCGGTTCTACGGTGGCGATCGGTCAGACTTCTTCGCTGGTACGGCCGTTGAAGCCGCAGCCGAGGCGATCATCGAAAATGATAAGAAATGACTGCCGCTGATGAAGGTACCTAAGTTGGGTGAAGGCGGCCGAGTCGCTGGCAAAGTGGCGATCGTGACCGGCGGCGGCCAGGTGGACGGGCCCGGTGTTGGGACGGGCAAAGCGACAGCGATCTTGCTTGCACGCCACGGCGCCAACGTTGTTCTTGTCGACAAGGACTCAGAACGGGCGGCGGTCACCCGCACGGAGATTGAGCAGGTCGGAGGGCGGGCTGTGGTCTCGGAGGGCGATGTCACCAACGCGGCGGATTGCGAACGGATGATCAACACCGCCATCGACACGTTTGGGCGGCTGGATGTGCTCGTCAACAACGTGGGCGTTTCGAAGCCGGGAGGAATCCTCGACACCGACGAGGAAACCTGGCACCAGATGTTGGACGTCAACTTAAAGTCCGTCTACCTGGTATCGCGCTGCGCTGTTCCGGTGATGGCAGCAAATGGAGGTGGTTCGATCATCAATATCTCCTCCATTGGCGCGCTGCGGGCGATAGGATATGCCGCGTATTCAGCCGCCAAGGGCGGGATGATCTCACTTACTAGAGAGATGGCAGCTGAGGTGGGACCCCGGGCGATTCGAGTCAACGTTGTCGTGCCGGGTTTCATTCAGACGCCACGCAACAAGGGAACCGGGGAGAAGCTCGGGTGGGATATGCAGGAGACCCGGAGAAGGACCGCTATCGTCCTTCCCCTTGGTGGCGTCACCGAGGGGACGGGATGGGATATCGGTTACGCCGCCCTTTTCTTCGCAAGCGACGAGTCCAACTGGATCAGCGGTCAGGTACTCACGGTCGACGGCGGAGCCAGTGTGACCGTTGCGCCCGTCGTCCTCTCCAGCCTCGATCTTGGAAAATAAGCGTCCAAGCAGGAACTACTCGCTCAGTTGATGTTTGCCACCAATTATCGCCCAATCGACGAGTTTGAGTTGGCGATCAGTAGCCCAACCGATATCACAACAAAGCTTGAGGACCGTGGCTTTACGCGTTCATCCTAACGCTCGCCACCGCTATGAAGCCTTTGTGTGCAACAGAGAAGCCGTCAGCCCGTTGAACCGGAACGCTCAGCGTTGCTTGAAAGGCGCGACCCTTATGAACGAGGATTTCGCAGTCTCATTGAAGAGGGCTGCGCTAACGGCGAATTCGAGGTCTCCTGCTCTCGGCTCGCTACGTACGCAATATTGGATATGGGAAAGGGTGTCGCAACTTGGTACCGGGAAGAGGGTTCCCTCGACCGGGAATAGGAACGCACAGTGACGATCGATCTGCGGTGCTCAACGTGGGCGCGCCGCGAAGGAGTCCATCCGATCGGGACCGCTGGGTCCTTCGCAGGTTACTTGCTCGTACCATGGCCACTTCCATGGCCGCGGGACGTAACAGATATCAAGACACTAGGCCCGGTCGCTGCTCGGGCGAGAGACCTCGGGTATCGGCTGCTGGCACTCGTGCCCCAACCCGGGGAGAGCGCCCGTACACTGCGCTGTTACCGCTGGCACCCCGGTCAGGGCCGGTATGTCGGGCACAGCGTCACTACAACGAACGACGTCGCAGGAACTGCCTGGAGCTTGCTTGAGGGGGAACCTCTCGGGAGGAGTGAGATCAAGGGCACTGATGTCCTGATCTGTGGACATGGTCGCCGCGACCGTTGTTGCGGTTCGATCGGGACGGCACTCCAAATGGGAATTGCTGAAGCCGGCGGGTTGGGATCTGATGTGCGCGTGTTCCGCACAAGCCATACCGGGGGGCACCGGTTCGCTCCTACCGCGATTGTGCTCCCATCTGGCACCTGTTGGGGATATCTCGACGAGGAAGCACTCGGCAGAATAGTGACGCGCAGTACTGACCACAGGGAAGATCTCTTCCGTTACCGAGGATGCACGGGCCTCCTAAGCCCGAGGGTCCAAGCATTGGAGCGCGAGGTCCTCGAGCACATTGGCTGGAATCTCCTCGACTGTGGTCGCCGGGGTACGGACCGAGCTGGAGATTTAGCGAGACTGACGATCACCGATCCCGACTTGGGTCCACGTACGTTCGAAGGACGCGTTTTGCCGAGGCGCCGCCTCCCTGTTCCTGAATGTGGTGTCGCCATCGGCCAACAGAGTAAGACTCAGGATGAGCTGTTCGTGACCGACTTCCGTGAAATAGAGGAAGATTGACGCGACAGACATGCTCGAATGCCATAGGTCTATGACCTACGGCATCGAGCACAGGCCAAGCCCTTTCTGCGGTAAATCGGCATTTTTCAAAGGGGTCGAGCAGACGCTACGAGTGCGCTCTTGCGCGGGTTGGTTGGCTTGAATGGCCCTCCTTGACTTACCTATAGCAAATCTCTGAAAATACACATAAGGCCGCCCAATGTAGTCTGATAAAGATCCCTCTTTGTAGTCCATGCCCTATCAATCTGATCCCCGCTGGGCGTCCTGGTCCTTCTCTGAGCGAATGGGCGAGATGGGAGATGCCGTTAGTCGAGATTGCCACAATCTGATGGTCGTGGGCTACGACGGATCATCGGCAAGTCGCAATGCATTAGCGTACGCCTTTGGTCTGGCTCGTCGCGAGGGAAGCGAGGTAGTAGTCGCCGAAGTCAATCCTGTCTACTCGCACATTTCGCCACTTGGTATCTCAGCACCTACGCCCTGGTCGGCGGGAAAGAAGGGGGCGTGTGTGCCGGGAGATATCACTCCTTTAGGCGATATCACGAGTGCTTTGGAGGAATGGCTGCCAGGTCGCTGGTGGGTTGAATCCTGCCAGGGAGATCCCGCGTCGGAGTTGGAGCGACTGGGCGAAGAACTCCGCTCGGACGCGATCGTTATTGGAAGATCTCGCAGGTCGGGTCGTCTGCCGTTTGGTTCGGTGACCAAGCGACTGATTCGCAAGGCCCGTCGACCAGTGATCGTCGTACCGTAGGGATTATGGAGTCGGTTAGTCGTCTGCCTCCATGAGGCGACGTCGGACGACTTCTCAGTTTTACTTCCCCTAGGACTAATTGCTAGTGATCGAAATCACAGCACTCAAGGGACAATTGCCCATCCAGTGGCCCAACTACGGAGCCCAATTTGGCGCTACTGGGCAGACGGACTGGACGAAATCTGAACCGAGCGCGTGGGATTTGGGCGAAGGCCATGGAAGCCTGGGTCTTGGAGCGGGTGCTCAAGAACTCCCCGGCGCATGGAGCGTGGAACGTCAAGCAGGTCGTGGGAACAAGAGAGGCCCTCCACTACCCTCGTCCTGCAGGAAGCGGAGTGCGTCCGCCTATAACCGGCGAACCCGGGAAGTGGCAGGCGGTCGAGAGGGAGTCGGAGGGGTCGTAGTAGTGATGACGGACAGGACAATACAACCCTTCCCGAGTGGAGGACCCCGCTTCACCGATACACGCGGAGGACGGTGCGGAGTAGGTCAGCGTCAGACCGAGTAGATCAGTCAGCCGGTACCGACGACCATGGCGACCACGAGGCCCCGACCCGGGCCAGCGACGTCGCTCGGGACGAAGGCGTCAGTAACCCCAAGCCCTCCAACGCGTGCGTGCTATTCCGTAGTGCCACAGGATCCAACACGGAGATTCCACGCCCTACAACAAGCTCACCCGCAATGATGTGATGTGATGTGGCCGGCGTGGCTCAACGTGGCCACCAACCAGGGTGCGCCCGGCATCGACGGGTCTCTATCGACTCGGTTGAGGCGGAGGATTGAAGGGTCAGGTCTTTCTCCACTCGCTCTCGCAGAGGTGAAGGCACAGAGCTATCGCCCCAACTACTGCGACGGGTGAACATCCCGAAGGCGGGCAAACCGCTCGGCATCCCTGCCCTCCGTAACCGGCTGCTCATGAGTGCGGCGAAGCTGGCCCTCGAACCGATATTCGAGGCCGACTTCAGCCCTGTCAGTTTCGGTTTCCGACTGAAGCGGTCAGCTCATGACGCCCTCGAACATCGCCCGATCGCAGACCCGGTGCTCGATCAGGGCCAGGAGTACGCCCTGGTCGATCTCGTCGAACAGCTTTTGATGTCGGCGTAGAGCACACTGTAAACGGGGCCGCTGAGGAGGTTGACACAAATGTGCGGGGGCTGCTGGTCCAGGGTCGGTGTACTACCACGCGTCGCCACCATCGACTCGTCGGGACCTCAACCGCAACGGTGGAGAGCCGAATCGAATCAGCGGCTTACCTCACACAGAGTTCGCTCCGCGCCACTGGGTGATCCACAGCCTTGACTCAAATTGGCCGGGTAAACCCATGGCAAACGGCAACATCGAGCATCGAGCGTCACAGCCGCACCTCCACATCGAATGGGCCAACCGACAGCTCTGCACCCGCAACGCTCAGCCCGGCCTCTTCGACCCACCCCCTTCGAGCAGCGGACGATCTTCGTCCCATTGCAACTTGAGCGTGCGCACTTCAATTCGCCATCCGTCGGCCGTGCGCACGTACGAATCCTGATAGCGGACCGCCATGACGTACATACGGTCGACGCCATCGGCGTCGTAGACGTGATGCGCCGTGCAATACGTCTCGCCCGTCGCGTGATCATCGTCGACAAACTCGACGTAGTGGTTGCCGATTATGTGCATGGTCGCCCGGTAGCGTCCGAGCTTCGACGTGAGGGATGCGATCGCCTCGCTGCCCGGCACCGGGCCGAGACTGCTGTTGAGAACGCCGTCCTTGGTGAACGCGCCACCGAACAGCTCGGGCGAACGATTGTCAGCGCCCTTTGCGTACTGCTCGACCAAGGCGCGTAACGCCAACCGATCGGCCATCTCTTGTACACGATTCATGACATTCCCTCTCTGCTCTCTCGACGGTTGTCATTGACACACGCCCGCGG
>DATNLP010000052.1:0-6157 GCA_035602795.1 Acidimicrobiales bacterium
CAGCTCGCGCACCTCGACCTCGACCAGCTCCAGCAGCTCCTCGTCATCGACCATGTCGGCCTTGTTGAGGAACACGACGATGTAGGGCACGCCGACCTGGCGCGCGAGCAGCACGTGCTCGCGGGTCTGGGGCATGGGGCCGTCGGTCGCCGCGACGACGAGGATGGCCCCGTCGACCTGGGCGGCGCCGGTGATCATGTTCTTGACGTAGTCGGCGTGGCCGGGCATGTCGACGTGGGCGTAGTGGCGGTTCGCCGTCTCGTATTCCACGTGGGCGATGGAGATCGTGATGCCGCGCTGCTTCTCCTCCGGCGCCTTGTCGATGTCCTCGAACTTGGTGAAGGAGGTGTTGGGGTTGCGCTCCGACAGCACCTTGGTGATGGCCGCCGTGAGCGTGGTCTTGCCATGGTCGATGTGACCCATCGTCCCGACGTTCACGTGGGGCTTGGTGCGCTCGAACTTCTGCTTGGCCATCGCCTCGCTACTCCCTACTCCTGGCCGGGGTCACGATGACCCCGACGCTGCCTGTCTCTTGCTGCGAACTCTGCTTGTGCTTGTGTGCGTCCGTGTGCCGCACCGGCTTACTCCCCGGTGGCCCGGGCGATGATCTCCTTGGAAATCGACTCCGGCACCTGGTTGTACGAATGGAACTGCATCGTGTACGTGGCGCGGCCCTGGGTGCGCGAACGCAGGTCAGTAGAGTAGCCGAACATATCGGCCAGCGGTACGAGAGCTCTCACCACGTGGCTGGTGCCCTGCTGGTCCATGCCCTCCATCCTTCCCCGTCGGGAGGAGAGGTCGCCGGTGACCGCGCCCAGGAAGTCGTCGGGCACCGTCACGGTCACTTCCATGACCGGCTCGAGCAACACCGGGCTGGCCGCCCGCAGCGCCTTCTTGATCGCCATCGACCCGGCGATCTTGAACGCCATTTCGGAGGAGTCCACGTCGTGGTACGAGCCGTAGGTCAGGGTGACCCGGACGTCGACCGTGGGGTAGCCGGCCAGCACGCCGGCCGTCAGGGCCTCCTGGATACCGGCGTCCACCGAGGGGATGTACTCCTTGGGGATGACGCCACCGCTGATCTTGTCGATGAACTCGTAGCCGCCCCCCGGTCCCGTCGGTTCCGCGCTGATGACCACATGGCCGTACTGGCCCCGCCCACCGGTCTGGCGGACGTAGCGCTCCTCGATCTTCTCGACCGGCTTGCGGATGGTCTCGCGGTAGGCCACCTGGGGCTTGCCCACGTTGGCGTCGACGGAGAACTCGCGCAGCATGCGGTCGACCAGCACCTCCAGGTGCAGCTCGCCCATGCCGCTGATCACGGTCTGGCCCGTCTCCTCGTCCGAGCGCACCCGGAAGGTCGGGTCCTCCTCGGAGAGGGCGTAGAGGGCCCGGGACAGCTTGTCCTGGTCGGCCTTGGTCTTGGGCTCGACGGCGACGTGGATGACCGGTTCGGGGAACTCGAGCGCCTCGAGCACGATCGGCCGCGACGGGTCGCACAGCGTGTCGCCCGTCGTGGTGTTCTTCAGGCCCACCACGGCCATGATGTCGCCGGCGAAAATGGCGTCCTTGTCCTCGCGGTGATTGGCGTGCATCTGCAGGATGCGGCCGACCCGCTCCTTCTTGTCCTTGGTCGAGTTCAGGATCGACGCGCCCTTCGGCAGGCTGCCCGAGTACACCCGGATGTAGGTCAGCTTGCCGACGAAGGGGTCGGTCATGATCTTGAAGGCCAGGGCCGAGAAGGCGTCGCTGTCGTCCGCCTTGCGCTCCTCGATGTCCTCGGTGTGGTTGGGCTTGTGGCCCTGGGTGGGCGGCAGGTCCAGCGGCGAGGGCAGGTAGTCGACCACGGCGTCGAGCATGGGCTGCACGCCCTTGTTCTTGAAGGCCGACCCGCACAGCACCGGCACCACGGCGGCGGCCAGCGTGGCCGTGCGCAGCGCCCGGCGCAGGTCGTCGGCCGTGATGGGCTCCTCGGCAAGATACTTCTCCATAATGGTGTCGTCGAAGTTGGAGACGACGTCGATCAGCTGGTGTCGGGCGTCCTCGGCCTCGGCCGCCATGTCGGCCGGGATGTCGAGCGTGTCCCACTCTTCGCCCATGTCGCTCGACCAGACGAGGGCCTGCTCCGCCAGCAGGTCGATCACGCCCTTGAACTCGGACTCGACGCCGATGGGCAGCTGGATGACCGCCGGCAGGGCGTCGAGGCGGTCCCGGATCATCTGGACCGTGCGCTCGAAGTCGGCGCCGATCCGGTCCATCTTGTTGACGAAGCAGATGCGCGGGACGTTGTACTTGTTGGCCTGGCGCCACACCGTCTCGGTCTGGGGCTCCACGCCGGCCACGGCGTCGAACACGGCCACGGCGCCGTCGAGGACGCGCAGCGAGCGCTCCACCTCGACCGTGAAGTCGACGTGGCCCGGAGTGTCGATGATGTTGATCCAGTTGTCCCGCCAGCTGCAGGTCGTGGCGGCGGACGTGATCGTGATGCCGCGCTCCTGCTCCTGGACCATCCAGTCCATGGTGGCGGCGCCTTCGTGGACCTCGCCGATCTTGTAGTTGCGCCCCGTGTAATAGAGGATGCGCTCGGTCGTGGTGGTCTTGCCCGCGTCGATGTGGGCCATGATCCCGATGTTGCGGGTCTTGGCCAGCGGGAAGTCGCGGTTGGGGTTGGCGTCAGCCATGGCGTTCCGGGTCCTGTGTCGGTGTCGTCTCCACTACCAGCGGTAGTGGGCGAAGGCGCGGTTGGACTCCGCCATCTTGTGCATGTCCTCGCGCCGCTTGACCGAGGCGCCGATGTTGTTGGAGGCGTCGAGGATCTCTCCGGACAGGCGCTCGGCCATGGTCTTCTCCCGGCGCTGCCCGGCGAAGGTGGTGAGCCAACGGATGGCCAGCGTGGTGGCGCGGCGCGGCCGCACCTCGACCGGGACCTGATAGGTCGCCCCACCGACGCGGCGGGACTTGACCTCGACCTCGGGCCGGGTGTTCTCGACGGCCCGCTTCAGGGCCGCGACGGGGTCGCCGCCGGACTTCTCCTGCACCTGCTCGAGGGCGGTGTAGACGATGCGCTCGGCCAGCGTGCGCTTGCCCCGCGACAGGACCTTGTTGACGACCTGGGTCACGAGGACGGAGCGGTAGACGGGGTCCGGGGCCAGCTCCCGGCGGGTGGCGGGTCCATTGCGGGGCACGGCTAGGACTCCTTCTTGGCGCCGTAGCGGCTGCGGGCCTGGCTGCGCTCGCGCACGCCCGAGGTGTCGAGCGCGCCGCGCACGACCTTGTAGCGCACGCCCGGCAGGTCCTTCACCCGGCCGCCGCGCACGAGCACGATGGAGTGCTCCTGCAGGTTGTGGCCGACGCCGGGGATGTAGGCGGTGATCTCGACGCCCGACGAGAGCCGCACCCGGGCCACCTTGCGCAGGGCCGAGTTCGGCTTCTTCGGGGTCGTCGTGTAGACGCGGGTGCACACCCCCCGCCGCTGGGGCGCGCCCTTCAGGGCGGGGGTCTTGGTCTTGGTCACCTTGGCCTCCCGTCCCTTGCGGACGAGCTGGGCGATTGTGGGCACGCGCTACCTCTCGATACGAAAAAATTTGGCTACCTGTGGCGCACTGCGCGCTGGGCCGAAGCCCGCACATGGCAGACAAAGGATTGTAGCGGCTGCCTGGGGGTCCGACAATCGCGCGTGCCCTGATTCTCCGGGAGGGCCGCCGCCTCCGGCTAGGCCGCCCGGCTGCCGGCGA
This sequence comes from Acidimicrobiales bacterium, assembly GCA_035602795.1. GTDB lineage: Bacteria > Actinomycetota > Acidimicrobiia > Acidimicrobiales > RAAP-2 > Bog-473. Next base: position 3,735 of record DATNLP010000052.1, read on the forward strand.
GTGTCCCGGCCCCCCCGCCGGACCCGGCCCCGATGGGCGCCGGGGCCTCCCGCGGCGGGCTGATCGTCGCCCACCACCGGTTGAGGCGGGAGTAGGCCAGCGGGAGCACCCCGTCGGGGTAGAAGGCCAGGACCACGGTTCCGGCCCCGATGAAGACGCTCTCGGCGTTCGCGGGCAGGAAGCCCAGGGCCAGGCCGCCGGCCAGGGCGCCCGAGCAGACCGAGACGCCTCCGATGGCCACGACCGCCAAAATGAGCAGGCTTTCGAACATCTCGAAGTTCGTGGCCCCGGCCACCGACGAGGCAGCGCCGAAGAAGGCCCCGGCCACGCCGGCCATGGCGGCCGACAGAACGAAGACCATCAGCTTGGTCATGGTGACCGACTGGCCCAGGGTGGCGCAGGCGGCCTCGGAGTCCTTGGCCGCCACCAGCACCCGTCCGAAGGGGCCCCGGCGCAGGGCCAGGATGCCGATGGAGAACAGGGCGAAGACCACGGCCAGGAAGATGGTGAAGGCCTTGGGCGAGGTCACGTTGAGGCCGAAGAGCACCGGCTTGGGGACGGCCACCGAGCCGTTGAAGCCGAAGATGGCCGACCACGGGAAGATGGTGTTGTCCATGAGGGTGGCGAAGGCCATGGTGGCCAGGGCCAGGTAGAGGCCCCGGAGGCGCAGCACGAAGAGGACCACGATGGCGCCGACCGCCCCGGGCAGCGCCGCCGCGGCCACCAGGCCCAGGACGGAGCCGTGGTGGCCGAACTTGTACATGGCGAAGGCGCCCAGGCCGGCGAAGGTCAGCTGGCAGATGGACGTGTAGCCGCCCCATCCCGTCAGGGGCACCAGCGACAGGCAGACGAGGCCGAAGGCGAGTCCGATGCCCAGCTTGATCACGCTGCCCGGCCCCATGAACGAGACCGCCACGGCCACGGCGGCCACCAGGGCCACACCGCCCTGCAGGGAGCGGACCAGGCCGGCCGGGGCCAGCGGCGCATGGCGCTGGGGCGCGCCGGACCGTATCCGGTGCGCCGGCACGGCGAGCAGGGCGATGAAGAGGATGATCGAGGGCACCGACAGGGCGAGGCCCTGCACCGGTGTGGACGACCAGAAGGCGCCCGTGGTCGGGATGTACCCCTGGATGTACGCCGACGCCAACCCGACGATCAGGCCCCCGAGGAACGTCATGGGCAGGCTGCGCAGCCGGCCGATGACGGCCGCCGCGTAGGCGTCGATGACGAGCAGGGTGAGGATGAGCGGCTGCAACTGGAGCCGGGGGGCTACCAGGATGCCGGCCACCGAGGCCAGCGACGCCCCAATCGACCAGCTCAGTGTGGACAAGCGGGGCGGGCGGCCGCCGAAGAGCCCGATGAGCGGGCGGTTGTCGACGACGCCCCGCATGGCGATGCCGGTGCGGGTCCGGTACAGGAACAGGCGCAGGCCGACGGCGATGGCGATGGCCGCCCCCACGGTGATGACCTCCTCCCAGTCGACGTGCACACCGAGGAAGTCGAAGCCGCTGAAGCCGAAGAACTGCGGGACGACGCGGGCCGCCGGCTTCCAGATGTAGCTGCTGGCGAGGCCGAAGAGCAGCAGTGTCAGCCCGACGGTGACGGCCAGCGCCGTCGCCACGTTGTTGGGGTCCATCCACTGGATGACGCCGCGTTCGATGGCGGCGCCGAGCAGCGGCGCCAGCACGAACACGGTGAGGACGAAGGACAACGCGGTGTTGATGTGCCAGCCCACCGACAGCTGCCAGTACACGAAGGCCATGAACATGCCGATGGCGCCGTGGGCGATGTTGAAGATGCCCGACGTGGCGTAGGTGACCACGAGGCCGCTGGCCGCGACGGCGTAGGCCGAGCCCAGGACGATGCCGATGATGGTGAACTCGAGGAACTCGTGCATGGCTAGTACTGGAAGTAGCCGCTGTTGCAGTCGTAGGTGTTGGGCGCGCTCGGGTAGACCCGCTGGAAGGCCCCGTTCTCGATCTTCATGTAGAAGAAGCACTTCGACGGGATCTTCTGGCCGATGTTGACCGGCGGGGTGACCCCGTCCCCCGTCCAGTTGGTGATGCCCTGGAGCTGCGTGATGACGGCGGCCCGGGTGAGATCGGGGCCGGCCGCCTTGGCCGCCTGCTCGAAGGCCAGGCCGGCCGACCAGGCCAGGATGGCGAAGATGTCCTGGTGGTAGCCGGGGGCGACGCGGTTCATCCAGCTCATCATCAACTGGAGGCCCGGGTTGGCACTGGCCTCCTGATAGGCCGCCGTGGCCGACATGAGGACGAGGTCGCCATTCGACTCGGGTGCGGTCTGCTGGGCGAACTGGGGCGAGTACTCCTCGGAGAACCAGTCGACCACCTGCGGCGCGTAGTTGGCCTGCTGCATGGCCTGGAGCAACCGCTCGGCCGACGACGCGTCGGAGTACTCGGTCA
>DATNLP010000061.1:0-12700 GCA_035602795.1 Acidimicrobiales bacterium
GAGCTCGCGCAACTCGTTGAGCGCCGTCGGCACGCCGCCCACCACGGCGAAGGGCAGGTGCTCGATCGCCCCGGCGGCCGTCTTGGTCACCGTCGGGGAGATCCGGGCCGAGCGGTGCCGCGGCAACACGACACCGGTCACGCCGGCGCACTCCGCACTGCGCAGGAGCGCGCCCAGGTTCCGGGGGTCGGTGATGCCGGCCGCCACCAGTAGAAACGGCACCGCACCGCGCCGGCCCGGTGCGCAGAGTTCCTCGAGCGACACGGGGTCGAGCGGGCGGGCCAGCGCCAACACGCCCTGAGGCGACTCGGTGCGGGCCTGGGTGTCCAGCCGGGCCCGGGGCACCGTCTCGACGGGGACCCGCAGCCGGTCCGCCAGCTCCTCGATACGGTCCAGCTGCGGGGAGGAGTCCTGGTCCTCGGCGAGCAGGACGCGGCGCACGGTACGTCGTCCGACCGTCAGCAGCTCGAGCACGGCCCGGCGCCCCTCGACCTGGTCGCCTCCGAGCTCACTGAGCGCCGCCGGGCGCGGACGTTGGCGCGGCGGCGATGCGGCACCGGGCCGCTCGCGTCCCCCTCGCCGGCCGCGCCGAGCGGGCCGGCTCACACCTCCTCCATCAGCACCACCGCCAGGCAGGCGATGCCCTCAGCCCGGCCCAGCGCGCCCAGACCTTCCGCGCGCGTCGCCTTCACCGATACCGGCGCACCGAGGACGCTGCTCAAGTTCTCGACCATGGCGGGCGTGTGCGGCGCCAGCCGGGGCGTATCGGCCACCACGGTGCAGTCGGCATTGGCGCAGGCGTACCCCTCCTGCGCCGCCATCCGCAGCACCTCGGTGAGGAGGGCCACGCTGTCCGCCCCTTCCCAGGCCGGGTCCGTGTCGGGGAAGTGCTGCCCTAGGTCGCCCAAGCCCAGCGCACCGAGCACGGCGTCGGCCAGCGCGTGGCAGACGGCGTCGGCGTCGCTGTGCCCCTTCAGGCCGCGGCCGCCTTCGATGACGACTCCGCCCAGCACCAGCGGCCGGTGCGGGTCCTCGGAGAAAGGATGGACGTCGACGCCCTGGCCGATGCGCACGCGTCAGCCGCCGTCGGGGATGAAGAGACGGTGCTGGGCGTCGCGCAGGTCGTCGGTGGTGGTGATCTTGAGGTTGTCCGGGTCGCCGGGCACTACCCGCACCCGCCCGCCCAGCGCCTCGACCAGCACCGCGTCGTCGGTGGCGTCGGACATGCCCTGCTCGTGGGCGCGGCGCAGGACGTCGGCCCGGAAGCCCTGGGGGGTCTGGACGGCCACGAGCGCAGTGCGGTCGAGGGTTGCCGTGACGTTGTGCGCGTCGTCCACCTCCTTGATGGTGTCACGCACCGGAACGCCGGGCACCGCCCCGTCGACACCTTCTTCGACGACGGCGGCGATCACGGCGGCAAACACCTCGGGCGTGGCCAGCGGTCGGGCCGCGTCGTGCACGAGCACCACGTCGGCCTCGACCGGCACGGCGGCCAGGCCACGTCGGACCGAGTCGGCCCGGGTGTCGCCCCCCGCCACCAACGCGTCCGCACCGTGCATGGGAGCGTCGGCGTCTGCGAAGTCCGGGGGCACCACCAGCACGACGCCCTCGGAGAAGGGTCGGCAGGCGTCGACCGCCCATTCGAGCACCGGGCGCCCGCCCAGCACCGAGAATTGCTTCGGGGCGCCGAAGCGGCGGCCCGATCCCCCGGCTACCACGATCGACCACACCCGGGCCACGGTGGGACCCCGGGGCGTGATCAGGTCAGGGCGTCGTTCAGACGCTCTTCGGCAGTCTCCTCGTCCACGTTGAGGGCAAAGGTCAGCTCAGAGACCAGGATCTGGCGGGCTCGCTGGAGCATCCGCTTCTCTCCGGCGGAGAGGCCCTTGTCCTTGTCGCGGATGGAGAGGTTCCGCACCACTTCGGCCACCTGGTAGATGTCGCCCGAGCGGAGCTTCTCCGAGTGGTTCTTGTAACGGCGGGACCAGTTCGTCGGCATGCGCGCTTCCTTCTTGCGCAACACCGCGAAGACCTCCTCCACCTCCTCGTCGTTGATCACCTCGCGCAGGCCGACACCCTCGGTGTTGTCCGCCGGGACGTTGAGGATGAGGTCGCCGTAGGCGAGGCGCAGCACCAGATATTCGCGCTTCTCGCCGAAGGCGACCTTCGTCTCGCGCTTCTCTATGACGGCAGCCCCGTGGTGGGGGTAGACGACTTTGTCTCCGACCTTGAAGGACACAGGATTCAGGACTCCCTTGGATGATTCAGGTGCGCCCGGACAGGCGCACAGCCGCGCCGGCGGCGATGTTCAGACGTTGCACAGACGGGCCCGGCCGGCCCGACGATGGCCATCCATTCTACCAGACCGTCCCGTTATTCGTATCGCTCGAAGATGCTGGCCTCGACGAGGCGTGCCAGGCCATCGCGCACGTGGCGCGCCGTGGCGGCGCCGATGCCCTCGACCGACTCGAGCTCGGCCGCCGAAGCGGAGAGGATCTCGGGCAACGACCCGAACCGCTCGACCAGTCGATCGATGAGGGTGTCCGAGAGCGGCTGCGGCAGCCGGTGCAACAGGCGGTAGCCGTGCGGGGCCAGTTCGGCGAGGAGCTGGTCGTTGGACGCCGGCAGGTTGAGTGCGGCCACAACCCGGGGCAGGTCCATGAGAGAGTCAGGGGACAGCGAGCGCAGGTGGGCGATTCCCTTCTCGTTCGTGTAGTCGCGCAGGACCAGGGCGAGTGCGTCGCCGACACCGGCGCTGAGCTCCTCGGTCTGGAGGTGGATCAAGCGGCCGTCCGAGCCCAGCTCGACCAGGTGGCCCTCGATCTCCTCCGCAATGCGGCGGACCATCTCGCCGGGTTGGAGCACGGACACCACGTCTCGTACGGAGACCGCGTCCTCCATTTCGAGACGGGTCAAGGAGCTCAGCGCGTCGTCGAAGCGCGAGCGGAACCGCTGCAACGTAGCCAGGGCCTGGCTGGAGCGATCGATCAGCCAGCCGGCCGACTGCGTCGTGTGCTTCTTGTCGTTGCGGTACACGGCGATGGTGGCCATGGCCTCGGACACCGCGACGACGGGCACGTCAATGGAGCGCGCCACGCGCTCAGCCGTGCGGTGGCGCGTTCCCGTCTCCGAAGTGGGAATGGTGGCCTTGGGGACAAGGTGCACGTTCGCCCTCGCGATGCGCGATGCGTCAGCGGCCAAGATGATGGCACCGTCCATTTTGGCCAGCTCCGACAGCCGTTGCGGGCTGTACTCGGCGTCGAGGAGGAAGCCGCCCGTGCAGACCGAGAGGACGGCGGGATCGTCGCCGACGATGATCAGCGCCCCGTGTTTCGCCTGGAGGATGCGGTCGAGGCCCTCACGCAGCGCCGTGCCGGGCGCGATCAGGGCCAGCGCGTCGTTCAGCGGCTGGCTGGCGCCGTCACCGTCGACCACCCAGGCATCGTACCCGGCACGGTCGCGGCCACGGTAAGCGCCTCGGCCAGCGTGCGCACCCCGTGCACCGTCATGCCGGGCGGCGCGGTGGTGCTGCTCGATGCCGGCACGAGGGCCCGGGTGAAGCCGGCGCGTTGCGCCTCGGCCAGCCGCCGTTCCGCACCGGGGACCATGCGCACCTCGCCGGCCAGTCCGAGTTCGCCGAACGCCACGAGATCGGACGGGAACGGTCGGTCTCGGACGACGGAGGCCAGCGCCAGCGCGACGGCGAGGTCTGCCGCGGGTTCGGTGACGCTGATGCCGCCCACGGCAGCCACGTAGAACTCGGCGGACGCCGGCACGTCCACCGCGGTGCGGCACGCGAGCACGGCCACCAGAAGGCTCGCCCGCGCCGCATCGATGCCCAGGGTGTGGGGCCTGGCCGCGGCGCCAGCGCCGACGCTCGGTCCCAGGAGTGCCTGCACCTCGACGAGGAGGGGCCGGCGACCCTGGAGAACGGGCACCACCACGCTGCCGGGCACACCCGCCATGCGATCGCCCAACATGAGCGGCCCGGGGTCGGGCACGGCGCGCAGGCCGTCGTCGCCCATCTCGAAGATGCCGACCTCGCCGGTGGGACCGAAGCGGTGCTTCACCGAGGTCAGGACGCGCAGGGCATGGTGTCGGTCCCCGTCGAAGGAGAGGACGGTGTCGACCAGGTGCTCGACGGCACGAGGCCCTGCCAGGTCGCCGTCCTTCGTCACGTGCCCGACCAGGAGTAGTGGAACGCCGCTGGTCTTGGCCATGCGGGTGAGGCGTTCGACGGACGCGCGCACCTGGGACAGGCTGCCAGCGGGCTGGGGGAGGGTCGGATCGGAGACGGACTGGAGCGAGTCCACCACGACCAGGGCAGGACGATGCCGGGCCACGGCCTGCTCGATCGCCCCGACGTCGTGGCCCTCCAGGGCCAAGAGGTGTGGCGGAACGGGCCCTAGTCGCGAGGCGCGCCCTCCCACCTGGGTGAGCGACTCCTCGGCCGAGGCCAGCAGCACGTCGACGCCGGTGGCCGATACGGACGACAGCACCTGGAAGAGCAGCGTCGACTTGCCGATCCCAGGCGGGCCGAACAAAAGGGTGACCGAGCCGCCGACGACACCGCCGGCCATGACACGGTCGAGCTCGCTGACGCCCGTGGGCAGTGGGTGCGCGCCGTCCGCCGGGACGGCGCGCAGCGGTACCGCCCGTGCGACGCTCGTGACAGGCGGCGAGGCGGCGACCGGTCCGAACGTGTTCCACTCGCCGCAGTTCTGGCAACGACCGACCCAGCGCGGCGAGGTCGTTTCGCACGCCGCGCAGACGTACACCTCCGTCCGCGCTCGCTGGATCGTGGTCATTCCGAAACCGTAGATACCGGTTGTGACTTTCGCCTCGCCGTAGGCGGAAGCTGTCGACAAATGAGACACCGATGGCTCAGATGATTGCGGTGACCAGGAGCTCCTCCCCGGGTCGATTGATCCAAAAGACGTCGGGGATTCTCGGCGCCCGAGGCGGGGTGCGGAACCGCCCTGGCGTGGAGGCGTAGCGGCATGGAGAACGCCTCGGCGCTTCTCCCGGACGACCTCGGCCAGGCCGAAGTGGACGTGGGCCGGGGTGTGCAGGGCGATGCCCGTGTGGCGCCGCGCGTTTTTGTAGTGCTCGAAGAACCCCGCGCTGGGAGAGGGCGGCGGCGAGGTCGAGTCGGAAATGAGGTGAGAAGCTCGGCGCATGCACTCGCCGAATGCCTCGGACCGCGCCGTGTGGTCCGCTCGCGTTGGTGATCAGACGCTCCACCGTGAATTGCTCCATACCCTCTCCTGCCTGCATGAATGCGAAGGGAAGGGGTCTGTTGCGCCCTTGAACGGCTGGGTCCGCGTGGCGGCCTGGAACGTCCAGCGCGGGCGCCGACCGGCAGCGCTCGCCGCCCTCCTGGGGACGACCGGCGCGGACGTCGCGATGCTCTCCGAACTGGATTCTGGCATGGCTCGCACGCGGAACGACGACGTACCGCACCTACTGGCGGACGCGCTCGGCGCCGGCTACGCGTATGGCGTCGAGTTCGTGGAGCTCGGCCTGGGCGACGAAGTGGAGCAGCGCGAGGCGGCGGGTTCGGAGAACGCGCGAGGCCTACACGGCAACGCCATCGTCTCGCCGGCCGAGCTCATCGAACCATGTGTGCTCCGCCTGCCCGACTCCGAGCCGAGATGGTTCGCCGCCGATTCCACGCAACGGCGGATCGGCGGACGCATGGCCGTGCTGGCCACGGTGACCATCGACGGTATGCCCGTGCAGGTGGCGTCGACGCATCTCGAGAACCGCACTGACGGTGAGCACCGAGCGGAACAGATGGAGGTACTGCTGAGCGCGGTCGACGAGCGGGCGGGCGGCGGACCGGCGGTCGTGGGTGGCGACTTCAACACGCTCGGCGCGCCCTTCGCCGATCTCTTCGACCAGGCGATCCAGCGGACGCTGCGCGCCACCGATCCGACACGCTTCACCTGGCCGGTGGCGTACGAACCACTTTTCGAAGTGGCGGCCGCGCACGACTTCACGTGGATCGACGCCAACGTGGCCGCACCGACCACCGAGCACCACGCCGACGGGCTGCCCGACCACGTGCCGATCAGACTGGACTGGCTGCTCGTGCGTGGCCTCGAGGCGCGCCGACCCGCCGTCGTCCCGGTCGGCGGCCTATCGGATCACCGCATCGTCTCCTGCGCGGTACGCGTACCGCGGTGACCGTCTGAGCAGGGGTTACTCGGGGTCGGCGCCCGCGCCGGCCAGCTCGAGCGGAGGCGGCTCGATCCCCTCAATGGCCCGGAAGCTGAGCTGTGGTCCCTCGCCGTCGATGGGCGACTCTTCCAGGTCGACGACGATCGTCTCACCGACCCGGAATTCCTTCCACAGGATGCGCTCGGACAACGGGTCCTCGACCAGCTGCTGGATGGCCCGGCGGAGCGGACGCGCCCCCAGCTGAGGGTCGTAGCCCTTCTCAGCCAGGAACGAGCGGGCGGCGGGCGTGAGCTCGAGGCCGATGCCCTGGTCCGACAGCTGCTTGACCGTGCGCGACATGAGGAGGTCGACGATTTCGGTGACCTCGGCCCGCGACAGCTCGTGGAAGACGATGACCTCGTCGATGCGGTTCAGGAACTCTGGGCGGAAGTGCGCCTTCAGCGCCTCGTCCACCTTGGCCTTCATGCGCTCGTAGGTGACGGCCTCCGACGTCTTGGCGAAGCCCATGTTCGACTTGCGCAGATCGGCTGTGCCGAGGTTCGACGTCATGATCAGCACCGTGTTCTTGAAGTCGACCGAACGCCCCTGAGCATCGGTGAGCCGGCCGTCCTCCAGGATCTGCAGCAACGTGTTGAACACGTCGGGATGCGCCTTCTCGACCTCGTCGAACAGCACGACCGAGAACGGCTTGCGCCGCACGGCCTCGGTCAGCTGGCCGCCCTCTTCGTACCCGACGTAGCCGGGAGGCGAGCCGACCAGGCGGCTGACGGTGTGCTTCTCCATGTACTCGGACATGTCGAGTTGGATGAGCGCGTCCTCGTCGTCGAAGAGGAACTCGGCCAGCGTCTTGGCCAACTCGGTCTTCCCGACGCCCGTCGGTCCCAGGAAGATGAACGAGCCGCTCGGGCGCTTGGGATCCTTCAGGCCGGCCCGCGTGCGGCGGATGGCGCGTGAGAGCGCCTTGAGCGCCTCCTCCTGGCCGATGACCCGCTTGTGCAGCTCCTCCTCCATGCGCAGCAGCTTGGCCGTCTCCTCCTCGGTCAGCCGGTAGACCGGGATGCCGGTCCAGGCGGCCAGCACTTCGGCGATGACCTCTTCGTCGACGACGTCGAACAGGTCGACGCCCTCTGCCCGCAGCTCGGCTTCCTGGCTCTCCTTGCGGTCCAGGCGCTCCTTCTCCTGCTCGGCCAACTTCTTGGCCTGCTCGAAGGCGCCCTTCTCAATGGCGGCCTCCTTGTCGGCGCGCAGGCGGGCGATCTCCTCGTCGAGCTTCTTGGCGCCCGGTGGCGTGCTCATGCGGCGGATGCGAAGCCGGCTGCCCGCCTCGTCGATGAGGTCGATGGCCTTGTCCGGCAGGTACCGGTCGGCCAGATAGCGGTCGGCCAGGTTGGCCGCGGCCACCAACGCCTGGTCGGTGATGCTCACGGCGTGGTGCGACTCGTAGCGGTCGCGCAGGCCCTTGAGGATGTCGATGGTCAGCGCCACCGACGGCTGGTCCACCTTGACCGGCTGGAAGCGCCGCTCGAGGGCGGCGTCCTTCTCGAGGTGCTTGCGGTACTCGTCGATCGTGGTGGCGCCGACGGTCTGCAGCTCGCCACGGGCGAGCATCGGCTTGAGGATGGAGGCAGCGTCGATCGCACCCTCGGCGGCGCCCGCTCCCACGAGCGTGTGAATCTCGTCGATGAAGAGGACGATGTCGCCGCGGGTCCGGATCTCCTTGAGCACCTTCTTCAGCCGCTCCTCGAAGTCGCCGCGGTAGCGGCTGCCGGCGACCAGCGCGCCGAGGTCGAGGGTGTAGAGCTGCTTGCCGGTCAACGTCTCGGGCACGTCGTTGGCCACGATGCGTTGGGCCAGCCCTTCGACAATGGCCGTCTTGCCGACGCCCGGCTCCCCGATGAGCACCGGGTTGTTCTTGGTGCGGCGCGACAGAACCTGCATGACGCGCTCTATCTCTTTCGCGCGTCCGATGACCGGGTCGAGCTTGCCGTCGCGGGCGAGCTGCGTCAGGTTGCGCCCGAACTGGTCGAGCACGGGCGAGCCCGACGGGCTGTCGCCGGTGCTGGCGCCCTGGGTCGCACCCACGGACTCCTTGCCCTGGTTGCCCGACATCAGCTGGATCACCTGCTGGCGAACACGACCGAGGTCGGCGCCGAGGCTGACGAGGACCGTGGCGGCCACGCCCTCGCCTTCGCGCACGAGGCCGAGCAGCATGTGCTCGGTGCCGATGTAGCTGTGCCCGAGTTGCAACGCCTCGCGCAGTGACAGCTCGAGGACCTTCTTGGCCCGCGGCGTGAACGGCGGTGAACCGCTCGGCGCGGTCCCGGCCATTCCGATCGTCTCTTCGACCTTCTCACGGACAGCCTCGAGCGAGATCCCCAGGGACTCGAGCGCCTTCGCGGCGACGCCCTCTCCCTCGTGGATCAGACCCAGCAAGATGTGTTCGGTGCCGATGAAGCTGTGATTGAGCAGGCGCGCTTCCTCCTGCGCCAGCACCAACACCCTCCGTGCCCGGTCGGTGAAACGTTCGAACACCCTGACCGCCTCTCTTTGCTTCTGTATAGCTTCTCGGTCCAGTGTACCTGGGGCCTTAGTTGGTACGGACCGCACCGTGGGGGGCTCGGTCTTAGGGGGAAGAACCCCCCAGGCTGGGGTTTCCTGCGCTTCCGCCACCAGCGGGTTGTCGGATTTGGCGAGCGTTGACATAACGTCTGGGGGAGTGAACCCGACCGAGGCCCTCGGCCTGCCCCGCCTGCAAGAGGGACTGCAGCGTCTGGAGCCCCTGCTCACCGCCTCCGTCGTCACCGGAGACGGTTTCCTCGACGAGGTCACGACCCACCTGATCGCGGCTGGCGGCAAGCGCCTCCGGCCGCTGTTGGCCCTGGCCACGGCCACCGGGGGCAGTCGGGACGCGACGGAGGACGACCTGATGGGGGGCGTGGCGGTCGAGCTCGTCCACCTGGCCTCCCTCTACCACGACGACGTCATCGACGAGGCGACGATCCGGCGCAACGTCGAGAGCGTCAACAGCCGCTTCGGGAACCTGGTGGCCATCGTGGCCGGCGACTACCTGCTGGCCCGCTCGGCCGCCATTGCCGCCAGCCTCGGCACCGAGATCGCCGCCCTGTTGGCCGACACGCTGGGCCGGCTCTGCCAGGGGCAGGTGACCGAGGTGCGCTCCGCCTTCCAAATTGGGCGCAGCCGTCAGGACTACATCGATTCGATCAGCGGGAAGACGGCCGCCCTCATGGCCACCTCGTGCCGCATCGGGGCGCTCACGGGCGGGCTGCCCACCTCCGAGGTGGAGGCGTGCACCGAGTTCGGGCGCAAGTTCGGCATGGTGTTCCAGGTGCGTGACGACATCCTCGACATCACGGCCACGGATGGCGAGCTCAAGAAGCCGCCGGGGCAGGACCTGGCCGAGGGCATCTACACGCTGCCGGCGCTCTTGGCGCTGGCCGACCCCGATGCCGGGCCGGACCTGCGCGCCCTGCTCGGTCAGCCGCTGGCCCAGCCCGAGCGGGACAAGGCTCGCGGCATCGTCATGGGCACGGGCGCCATCGCCGAGTCGGTCACCAGTGCCCGCGCCTACGTCGCCGAGGCCCAAGCCGCCACGGCCGGCATCGTCCAGCCCGAACTGCGCGACGGGCTCTCGCGGCTGGCGGCGGAACTGCTGAGCGACCTCCCCGGCTGACTCCCTCTCCAGCGTGCTGCTACAGGGTGTTCCCCGTGCTTGCGCTCGAATCGCTCGAACCCGAGCTCCCGCACTTCGCTTCGGCCTTGGACAGGCGGGCGTTGATCTTCGCCTCGCGGGCCTGCACCTTCGTGATACGGGTCGCGATGGCGTTGGCCAACTTGTCGTGGCCGGCCGCCTTCAACCTCGCCTCCCGGGCCTCAGCCTTGGGGAGGCGCGCCTTGACGGCGTTCTCGAACTTCTGGACCCGGGCCTCGAGCTTCGGCAGCCGGGAGCACGCTGCCGGCGTGGTCGAGCCGCCCGTGGCGCTGCTCGGGGTGGCCGCCCCGGCACCGGCCATCCCGGCCACTCCCAACGTGAGCGCTCCGGCGAGCGCCGTCCCTCCGATGATCCTCCGAACCATGTTTCCTCCCTGGCGCGCAGACTGGTGCGCCGCCCGCCGGCGGGTCGGCGCTGTGCCCACTCTGCACGCCAGATGTGAGGAATCTGTAAAGGGCCCCTGAGGGCCCGGCGACGGACGCGGCGGTGCGGCCACCTCCCGGCAAATCCCGGGTCGGGTGACCGCACCTTCAGCGATCTGAGCGAGAAGAGATCAACTGGCGCTCGAGCCGGTCGTGCCGCACTTGGCCTCGACCTTGGCCAGCCGGGCGTTGACCTTGGTCTCGCGGTTCTGAATCCTGGTCACCCGGGCCGCCAGACGGTTGGCCCGGGCGGTCTTGCCCTCGGCCTTCAGCTTGGTCTCGCGGGCCTGGACCTTGGGCAGCAGGGCGTTGATCTTGGCCTCGCGGGCCTGGACCTTCGACTCGATGGTCGGCAGCTTGGCGCATACGGCAGCCACGTTCGTGCCGCTGGACGGCGCAGGCGTGGTCGGGGTGGACGCTCCGGCGATACCGGCCGCACCGAAGGTCAGGGCACCGACTGCAGCGCTTCCTGCGATGATCTTGCGAAGCATGACTGGTTCTCCTTAGGACTTCTCGGCCTGCGCTCTGCACGCCGTTCCGCCCTTACCGGCGGTACCTTGCACTCTGAGGGCCAAGTGTGAGGAACCTGTAACGCGGATGTGAGAAAAGCGGCCGCAGCCTAAGAACGGTTGAAGAATCGGCGCGTTGAGGCGAGCAGACGCTCGGAAAGGCTCACACTCCCACGTTGCGCTCGTAGACGATGCGCAGGCCGTGGAGGGTCAGCCAGGGCTCCACGTGCTCGATGGTCTCCGAGTACGGCGCGATGAGCGAGCTGAAGCCGCCGGTCGCCACCACGGTCGACTCGCCCAGCTCCTCCATGAAGCGGCGGGCCAGGCCGTCGACCAGGCCGGCGAAGCCGTAGAGCGTCCCCGACTCAATCGACTCCACGGTCGAACGCCCGATCACGCTCCTCGGCTCCACCAGTTCGACGCGGCGCAGTGCCGCCGCCTGCTGGTACAGGGCGTCGAGGCTGATGGCGACGCCGGGCGTGATGGCGCCACCCAGGTACTCGCCCTTGGCGCTGATGGCCTCCACGGTCGTCGCCGTTCCCATGTCCACCACAATGCAGGGCCCGCCGTACAGGTCGAAGGCCCCGACGGCGTCGGCAATGCGGTCGGCGCCCACCTCCTTCGGGTTGTCGTAGAGGATGGCCATGCCGCTCTTGGTGCCCGGACCGAGCACCACGCAGGGCAGGTCGGCGAACCAGCGCGAGGCCATTTGGCGCAGCTCGGCCGTGACGTGCGGGACCGACGAGCTGATGGCGATGCCGGACACGGACGTGGCGATGTCGAGGCCCTCGAGGTCGAGCAGTTGCGTCAGGAGGACGGCGTGCTCGTCCGGCGTGCGGGTGACGACGGTGGAGAGGCGCCAATGGTGGGTGAGGCCGGCCGGTGCCGTGGTGCCGCGGTCGGTGCCGATGCCGACACCCACGCCTACGCCGTCCTCTATCACCGGCACCGTGTCGGTGTCGTCGCGCGTGTAGAGGCCGATGACCGTCTCGGTGTTGCCGACGTCGATGACGAGAAGCACGTTCAGCCGCCCGTCCAGACGAGGTCGAGGCCGAGGTCGAGCACGGTGGCCGAGTGCGTCAGCGCACCGATCGAAATGCGGTCCGGCCCCGCCGCCGCGTAGGCGCCGATGGTCTCGAGGGTGATCCCACCGGACACTTCGGTCAGGATGGCGCCCGGCGCTTCGAGATGGGCCACCCCGATGGCCTCCACCACGGTCGCAGGGTCCATGTTGTCGAGCAGCACGGCGTCGGCGCCGGCCCGGGCGGCCTCGGCCACCTGGTCGAGGGCGTCGCACTCAATTTCGACCAGGCGCCCCGGCCACAGCGTGCGGGCCAGGCGCACGGCGTCGGTGATGCCGATGCCGGCCAGGTGGTTGTCCTTGACGAGCACGGCCTCGGACAGCCCGGCCCGGTGGCTGGTACCGCCGCCGGCGCGGACGGCCGCCTTCTCGAGGAGGCGGAGGCCGGGGGTGGTCTTGCGTGTATCGAGGATGGCGACGCCGGGGTTGCGCTCGTGGGCCGCGGCGACGAAGCGCGCCGTCATGGTGGCGATGCCCGAGAGGTGGCCCAGGAAGTTCAGCGCCGTGCGTTCGGCGGTGAGGACGGGACGCAGCGGGCCCGAGATCTCGGCGACGGTGTCGCCCGGCTTCAGCTCCTCGCCGTCGGACGCGTGCCACACGACGGTGAGGTCGGGCCCGACGCGGCGGAAGGCCTCGTCGGCAGCGGCCCGGCCGGCCAGGGTGCCCGCCTGGCGGGCGCGCAGGACGAAGCGTGCCGTGGCGGACTCGGGCACCAGCGCCGCGGTCAGGTCGCCTTCGGGCCCCAGGTCCTCGGCCAGGGCGCGGTCGACCGCCT
>DATNLP010000065.1:0-2108 GCA_035602795.1 Acidimicrobiales bacterium
ACCTTCGCGGCCGGCGTACTCCTCGTATTTCATGTCGCGCTCGACCTCGCGGATGCGCTGCAGGATCACCTGCTTGGCCGTCTGCGCGGCAATGCGCCCGAAGTCATCCGGCGTGTCGTCCCATTCGCGGACGACCTCGCCCTCCTCGTTGAGCTCCTGCCCGTAGACGCGGATCTCACCCGAGTCGGGGTCGATGGTGACGACGGCTTCCTCGGCGGCGTCGGGGCGGCGCTTGTAGGCCGCCACCAGCGCGTTGGCCAGGGCGTCGAGCAGCGTCTCGACCGAGATCCCCTTGTCACGGGCGATCTGGCCGAGGGCGTCAAGGAATTCGAAGTTGGTCTTGCTCATGGCCGCCTCACCCTCTCACTCTTCGCTTTCCGGGGCTCCGGCCCCCACTGGAATACTGTGCGCGCCCGCTCGATGTCGCCGTAGTCGAGGCGCGCCTCCCCGCCGGGCACCTCCGGCCCGGACACGGTGCACCCCGTCTCGTCGACCGCCGTCAGGGTGCCGGTCAGGCGCTGTACGTCCGCCGTGCCCGCGTTGACCCGCACCGTCACCAATTCGCCCACCGCCCGGGCGAAGTGCGCCGGGGTCCGCAGCCGCCGCTCGAGCCCGGGGCTCGAGACCGCCAGCGTGTAGCGGCCCGGAATGGGGTCGAGCTCGTCGAGGGCGGCCGAGACGTCGCGCGTCGCCTCGCCCAACTCGTCCAGCCCGACGCCGCCGTCCCGGTCGACGTAGACCGTCAGCTGCGCCCCGTGCACCTCGACGTCGACCAGGTCCAGGCCGCGTGCCTCGACAATCGGTGACAGCGCGCCCGCCAGATCCGTCGTCCTCTCGGCCATGCCGTCACCTCCTCTCGCACACAAGGCCCCGCAAAGCGAAAGCGTGGGCCGCAGCCCACGCTTCCAACGAGGTACTGATTCTTTATGGACAGCCTCAGGATTATAGCAATCCGTTCGTCAGTACGACCGGCCGACAACGGCCACCAGGTCGTCGTCGGCGTCCCCGGGCTCGGCGAGCGAACCGTCGGCCCTTTGCAGGCAGCGAACCGAGATGGCGTGCTCGGCCAGGCGGTCCTCACCGTCGGGCCCCAGCGTCCGCACGGGCAGGCGGGCGAAGCCGACCGAGCCTGCCTCGGCCGCCTCCTCGAGCGTGGAGACCTCCACCGTCCGGGCGTCCCGGGCGGCCGTGGCCTCGTCCAGCAGGTCGTCGGTCGCCGCCGCCAGCACGCCGGCCACCGCCTTGGCCACACCTCCCAACGGGACGGTCTCCTTCTGGCGCCGGTGGCGGGCCACCACCACGGCGTTGCCGTCGGCCAGGTCGCGCGGGCCGACCTCGACGCGCACGGGCACCCCCTTGAGCTCCCAGCCCACGCTGCGCCGGCCGAAGCTGGTGTCGGTGCGGTCGTCCAGGCGGACCCGGTGCCCGGCGGCGCGCAGCTCGCCGACCAGCGCCTCGGCCGCCGCGCCGGTTTCGGGGTCGTCCTTGACGATCAGCACCACCGCCTGCGCCGGCGCCAGGGCGGGCGGCAGACGCAGCCCGAGGTCGTCGCCGTGGGCCATCACCAGCGCGCCGACCAGGCGGGTGGACGAGCCCCACGAGGTCTGCCAGACGTGCTCGAGGGTGCCCGACGCGTTGGTGTAGGTGATGCCGAAGGGGATGGCGAAGTTCTGCCCGAGCTCATGGCTGGTGCCCATCTGCAGCGCCTTGCCGTCGCCCATCATCCCCTCGCAGGTCCAGGTCCGGGTGGCGCCGGCGAACCGCTCGCGCGCCGTCTTGTGCCCGGTCAGCACGGGCACGGCCAGCACGTCGACCATGGTGGCCCGGTAGACGTCGTCGAGTATGCGCAGTGCGTAGGCCCGGGCGTCCGCCTCGCTGGCGTGGGCCGTGTGACCCTCCTGCCACAGGAACTCGGTGGTGCGTAGGAACAAGCGCGGCCGCAGCTCCCAGCGGACGACATTGGCCCACTGGTTGATCAGCAGGGGCAGGTCGCGGTGGCTCTGCACCCACTTGGCGAAGAAGCTGTTGACCACCGTCTCGGAGGTGGGGCGGACGACGAGCGGCTCCTCCAGCTCCTTGCCGCCGCCATGGGTCACCACGGCGAGCTC
>DATNLP010000081.1:0-7072 GCA_035602795.1 Acidimicrobiales bacterium
AGCCAGGTGGTCGTGCTCAACCGCGGCCGCAGCCACACGATGGCCGCTGCACCCGCGGACAGCACCAGCGCATAGGTGGTGGCCGTGCGCACCGTTGACGCTTTGCCCGAGTTGATGGAGACGCCGGCGAAGACGTGCACCAGCGAGGCGGGCGCGGCCAGCGCCCACACGAACAGGGCGGCGACCGCCGCCAAGGGCACCAGGCCCATGACCCGGTCGTAACGGGTCGTCCGAGGCTCCAGGTGCTCGGCATCGGTCCGGTCGAGCCATCCGGCGAAGAGCACGCAGACCGCGGTGGCGACGGTGATCATGTTGCGGCTCTGCAACCGTTGGTTGCCATAGAGCGGAATGCTGTTGAACAGATGCTCGAGCGGCGTGTTCGACCCCAGTGCCAGCAGGTAGCCGAACAGCCCGACGCCGTACCAGGTGAGGCGGTCACGAGTGGGGAGCCGGCTGGGCCAGCGCGGGTTCAGCAACGTGATCAGCGCGATCAGCGGGAGCACGCCGAGGTACATGCCGACCTCGGGCAGGTTGTACTGGCTGAAGAACGGAAGCTCCCGCAGGTGCCCGTAGCCACCGTCCAAGTAGGGCACGAGCGAGAGGATGCTGAAGGGGGTCGGATAGCTCCCGGCGGCGGCGAACACCCCGCTCCCCCGCTGCGAGCTACGGATGGCTTCGAGACCCGGCAACCACTGGATGGCGGCCAGCGACAGGGCCAGGGCGGCGCCGGTGGCGCAGCGTGAGAGGACCCGCCACCATCGCCCGGCATTCAGGCCCGCCGAGAGGGCGGCGTAGGCCACGACCAGGAGCGCCTCGTCGAGCATGGCCTCGGGCGCGCCGCCCAGGATCACCGTGGCGAACGCGATGCCGAGCACAATGGTCCAGCGCCACCGCCCGTCGCGCACGATGTGGTGGACGGCCAGCAGCATCCAGGGAATGGCGGCGTAGCCCTCGGTCATGTCCACGTGGTTGACCTGGCTGAGCACGGGACCGGCGAAGGCGAACGTGGCGGCCCCGAGCAGGCATGCCATCGTCGAGAGCTTGAGCGCCCGGAGGAAGACGTACATGCCGATGGCGATGGCGGCGAAGAGCACGGCCTCGGTCGCGATCCAGGCGGCCCGGTCGGGCAGGGCCACGAACAACCCCATCAGGGGGTAGAACGCCCCCGCGTTGAAGTCGGCCATGAGCGGCGCGCCGCTGAAGATGTACTGGTTCCAGAAAGGCAGCTGGCCGTGGCGCAGCATGGCGCCCACCAGGACGTGGAGCGGGTAGTTCTGCTGGAGGTTGTCGCTGGTGATGAGCAGCCGGCCGCCGATCAGGTCCGGCAACACGAACCCAGCGGTTGGAATGGCGATCAGCACCGCGTAGGGCCACAGGGGTCCGAGGTGCGCTCGTATTCGATTCACTGGCGAGGAGTTACCTTCCGGGAGGGTCTGTGGCGCCGCCTCCCCGCCGGAGGGCGGTGACGTACATCCTGGCGAAACCTAGCCCCCCTCGTTGAGAGGCCGATCAGAGGGAACGTTCCGACGGGAACCCTTTGGGCTCGGGCCGCCCGGTGCGGGTGATGGTGCTCGAGGTGGAGCGCCAGAGCACATTCGGCTCCAGCGCGGACCGGTCGAGACGGTCGACGTGCGCCCGGGCGATGGAGAGGAGGTCGGCCAGGAGCTCGTCGCCCAGGAGGAAGGGCAACAGGCCCAGGTCCAGCAGCTTCGTATGGGCGGCCCGGTAGTAGTGCTCCTCCAGCTCGACCCGGGGGTCTTCGAGGTGGACGATCTGGGCTCCTCCGGAGGCCTCGGAGACCTTCTGGGCGAGCTCGCCCACGGAGAACGACTCGGTGAACTGATTGAACACCCGGAACTCCCCCGCCTCGGCCGGGTTGCGAATGGCCAGCTCGACACAGGCCAGCGTGTCGCGGATGTCGATGAAGCCGCGGGTCTGACCCCCCTTGCCGTACACCGTCAACGGCTCACCCGCCGCCGCCTGGATCACGAACCGGTTCAGGACCGTCCCGAAGACTGCGTCGTAGTCGAACCTGGTGGCCAGGTCGGGGTGCAGCGTGGTCTCGGGCGTCGACTGCCCGTAGACGACACCTTGGTTCAGGTCGGTGGAGCGCAGCCCCCAGGCCCGGCAACAGAACGCGATGTTGTGGCTGTCATGCACCTTGGACAGGTGGTAGAAGCTGCCGGGCTGTTTGGGGAACGGCAGGACGTCGGTGCGCCCGCGGTGGGTGATCTCGATGTACCCCTCCTCGATGTCGATGTTGGGGGTGCCGTACTCCCCCATGGTCCCCAGCTTGACCAGGTGGATCGACGGGTCGACGTCGGCGATGGCGTACAGCAGGTTCAACGTGCCGACCACGTTGTTGACCTGGGTGTAGACCGCGTGCTTGCGATCCGCCATCGAATAGGGCGCGCTGCGCTGCTCGGCGAAATGCACAACAGCGTCCGGTCGGAACTCACCCACCATGTCGTAGACGAATTGCTCCTCGGTCAGGTCGCCGATGAAGACGCCGAGACGGTTCCCCGACACCTGCTCCCAGCAGTCGACCCGACGGTGCAACGAGGCGATGGGGACCAGCGAGTCGACCCCCATTTCGAGGTCGTAACCCCGGCGGGCGAAGTTGTCCGCCACCGCCACCTCGTAACCCGCCCGGGACAGATGCAGCGCCGTCGGCCAGCCCAGATACCCATCGCCTCCCAGGACCAGAATGCGCACTAGTGACACCCTTCCGCTTGCGTGACAGCGAGATTTCACGTACGTGACAACCAGAGTTTTCCGTTGTAAGCTGGGAGATGCCTGAGAATCCTGTTAAGGAAAGTTTCGGGCCCCCGAGTAACGCCCCAGGCTGTGACAGAATCACTGCAGTTTCATGACGTTTTGCGAGCCCGCGGTACCCCCGGTGCGAACGCGTAACTAAGGATTCCCCCATGGAGCTCGTTACTCCGAGCGCTTCCTCCGAGACCGACACAGCAACCACCGACTCCGCCGACATCGCCGCGCCCCCCGTCCGCTTGGCGCGTACCGCGCTCCTGGGCAGCGTCGGCACCGCGGCCATCGTCCTCGGCGCGCTCTTCGGCGGGCAATCCTTCGAGACACACCTCCCCGGTGCGTGGTTCTTCGGCATGCCCGGCGGTCTGTTGGGCAACATAGGCACCTCCGCCCAGTTGCCGACGGTGGCGTCGCTGGCGCTCGTCTTCGGCGGGCTCATCCTGCTGACCCGGGTGTGGCTGGGTCTGCTGCGCCACCTGAATCGTCACCCCGGATTCCCGGTGAAGCGCGTGGTGCTCGTCGTGCTCGTCTGGTCGGTCCCGCTCCTCATGGCTCCGCCGCTCTTCAGCCGCGACGTCTACACCTACGCCGCGCAGGGCGAAATGATGAGCCATCACATCAACCCCTACGACTACGGACCGAGCGTGCTCGGCGCGACGCCGTTCAACGAAATGGCGGACACCGTCTGGTCCAACACCGAGTCGCCGTACGGGCCGACGTTCCTGACGGCGGACGGCGTGCTCGACCAGGCGTCCAGGCACGAGATCCTGGCCGACCTCGTCCTCCTGCGGCTGCTGGCGCTGGCGGGCGTCGCGCTCATGGTGGCCGCCACCCCGGCGCTGGCCCGATCGCTCAAACGTGACCCGGCCCATGCCGTCCTCCTGGGCGCGGGATCACCCCTGGTACTGCTGTCGCTCCTCGCCGGCGACCACAACGACGCCCTCATGATCGGGCTCCTGATGGCGGGATTGGCCGTGGCCAAACGCTTCGGCACGGTCCCCGGCGTGATCCTCTGTGCACTGGCCGCCGGGGTGAAGTCACCCGCCGCGCTCGGCGTGCTCTTCCTCGGATGGGTGTGGGCCGGTCCGGCCGCGCCGACTCGCCGGCGACTCGCCCACACCGCGGCGGCGGGGCTCATCGCGCTCAGCACCATGGAGTTCGTCGCTGTCGTGTCGGGCACCGGATGGGGCTGGGTGCGCACGACCACCGCCGCCGATGCCGCCTTCACCGGCGTCACGCCCGTCAACATCTTGGCGCGCGCCGCCTCCATCCTGAGCCACGTCGTGCAAATGCCCATCTCCATCATGGACATGCGCCCCGTCTTCAGTGTGCTCGGGCTTCTCGTCGCGGTCTACGTCGGTTGGCGGCTCCTCATGCGCTCCCCGAAGGACGGTGTCGTCCGCTGCCTGGGCCTCACCTTGCTCGTCCTGGCGCTGCTCGGGCCGATCGTCTGGGCCTGGTACGTGACGTGGGGCATCGTCGTGACTGCCCCGTCGGCGGCCGGCCGCCTCCGCAACGCCCTCATCGTGATCAGCACGTTCTGGGCCTTCGCCGGGCTGACCTCGGTGCACAACATCTACTTGCGGCTGCTGCACACGTTCTTCCTGAACGATCTCCTGCTCGTCGCCGTGCTGGCGGCGGCGGTCATCGTGCCGCTCGGCCAGTTCGCCTCCCTGCGGCCCGGCTGGCCCCGCCTGCCGCGGTTCAGCGGGGGACCGGGTGACGGCGATGCTCCGGGCGGCCTGCTCGGTGACGGCGTCCTGGTCGGCGCCGGCGGCGGCTCCTGAGCAATCTCGGCCAGAACGACGCGGGTCGACGACACGTCGTCCGGCGAGCGGCCTGATCGCTCTCAGTCCGCCAGGTCGGCGGACGAGACGACGTGCTCGGGCCGGAGGCGCACCACCAATTCGCCGGCCACGCCGTTGCGGGCGCCGTACTCCTCGGCCCGGTCGGTCCCCATGTAGCGCCCACCGATTTGGGTGGCCCATCGGCGCACTTCCTCGAGGTAGTCGCTGATCTCCACTACTCCCTCGACCACCACGAAGCTGAAGGGTGGGCGCTGGTCGTCCACGCAGAGGGAGGCCCGGGGGTCCCGCGTCAGGTTGCGCCCGTTGACGGTGGCCCTCCCCGTGTTGAAGACGAGAGAGCCGTCGTCGTCGACGTCGAACCAGACGGGTGCCACGTGGGGCCGGCCGTCCGCCCGCACGGTGGCCAACTTGCCCGTGCGCGCCGGCAGGGCGGAGAGGAAGGCCCGGACCTCCTGGTCGTTCATGGGGTGGTAGGGCACATCAACTCACCCGGGCCGCCCGCCGCCGTTGGCCTCGCACGCCGCCAGCCAGCCGTTGATCATCGGGCCGAACGCGGCGGGGTTGTAGGCGTCCTCCTCGTAGGAGAACTTCATGTCGCCGGCGTAGTGCAGCACGGTGATGTTGTGCGCCTGGTGGATGGAGCCGTCGCCCGGGTCCTTCATCCGGTTCTCAATCCGGCAGATCCACCAGCCCCGCTCCTCGTCGCACACGCACCACGAGTGCGGGAACGACGTCATGGCCCGGTTGGGCCACTCCGCCATGAGCGGAGCGATCCAGGCGTAAATCTCGTCAGACCCGTGAAAGGTGCCGAACGTGTGCTCGAGGTACACGGCGTCGTCGGTGAAGAGGTCCGCCCACTCACGCCAGTTCCCGCTGGCCGCGCAGCTGCTGGCCGTCTCCATGTAGTGCTCGTGCGCCTGCTCGAGCTCCTCCCTGCTCCATCCGGTCGTCGTCATGACTTCAGTATCCATTCGCTCATGGTGACACTGCGCAGTGTGCTCAAGTCGGTGAAGGCGGTGATCTCCTCAATCATCTGGGTGACGTGCGCCTCCATGCGGTCGGGCTCGCCGTCGGCGCAGTAGAACAGCATGGGGTCGGTCACGTGCTCGAGGGACGGCCACGCCTCCTCGACGATGCCCTGTACCGCGGGCGCGTCCTCGGTCAGCGGGCGGAAGACGGCGTTGCGGACGTAGCGCGTGCGGGGCTGGATCGACTCGGTGATGGGTGAGATGCGCGTGTGCCAGCGCGTCATCCATTCCTCTAACGACAGGTCCGGGTGCTGCCGGAGCAGCGCCACCGTCAACACGCCCGGCGAGCGCTCCCCGTCGGGCCAGTCACGGGGCGCCGACCACCGGTTACCCCCGTAGTCGCGGTAGAGCGACTCGAGCACCGAGTACCCGGCCCACCGCGTCGCCGCCGAGGCCAACACCGCCTCGTAGGGCGCCCGGTGGTCGACGGCGTCCAGCCACAGCGACACCACCCCGTGCAGCGGCGTCTCGCCGTCGGGCGTCGGCACCGGGGGCGGGATGTCGCTCTCGGGGTCGCGTACGTCCATGCTGAGGCGCAACGGCTCGAGATCGAGCAGCTCCTGGGCCACCCGGCCGAGCATGACGTCGGCCGCTTCGGCCCGGGTGCTCTCCTCGTCGAGCCACACCAGGTACATCAGCTTCTCCACGATGCTCCCCACCGGCGGCTCACCACGTCAGGCCCAACGCCTCGCGCATGGTGGCCTCGAACTCGGCGTCGCCCAGGGTACGCCGGAGCTGCAGGACCATGACGGCGTCCTGGCCGACCTCGACCCGCAGCGGGGTGCTCGGGTCCTCCAGCGCGTCGGCCACGGCCTGGGCCACCAGCTCGGGACCCGGCCGTCCCTCGGGGCCGACCAGCGTGCTGACGGTGCCACCCCATTGGGCGTGGAGGTCGTCGTAGAGCGCCGGCCCCCGGTGGTCGTCCTCGTGCTTCATCCCCGGCGCGATGTAGCCGGGCTCGACGACCACGACCCGGATGCCGAAGTGGCCCAGCTCGAAGTGCAATGTCTCGGACAGCGCCTCCAGCGCGTGCTTGGAGGCGGCGTAGGCGCCCTCGAGCGGCGTTCCGATCTTGCCCTGCACCGAGCTGATGTTGACCAGCACGCCGCTGCCCCGTTCGCGCCAGGCCGGAATGACCGCCTGCGCCATCCGCAGCGGTCCCAGCGTATTGACCTCGAGCACCCGGGTGAACGACGCCAACGGGTAGGACTCGAGCGGTCCGTACCCGGTCAGGCCGGCGTTGTTCACGACGGCGTCGAGCTCGCCGGCCTCCGCCACGGCCGCCCGGACCGACGCGTCGTCGGCCACGTCGAGCGGCAGCACCCGGGCCGCCGGCAGGCCCGACAGCCCGGCCCCGGCGGGGTCGCGGGCCGTGGCCACCACCTGATGTCCACGCGCGGCCAGGACCTCGACCGTGGCCCGACCGATGGCGCGTCCGGCACCGGTGACCAGGACGCGCACGGCTCA
>DATNLP010000082.1:0-3068 GCA_035602795.1 Acidimicrobiales bacterium
GCGCGGCCGCCGCCGTGGGGACCGTCCGGGTGCACTCGGGGGCCAGGCCGCACTGGGACAGCACGACCAGCACGGCGACGGTGGCCGCGCCGAGCGCGGCGCGCGCCGCCGACCCGCTCGGCGTCACCGGGCACCAGGGCACCCCGGCGTCGGCGGCCAGCCGGGCCAGCGCGGACGAATCGTCGCCCCCGACGGCCACAGCGCGGGCGCCGCGCGCCAGCGCCTCGCGCAGCGCGTCGAGCGTCTCGGGCGTGGCCCCTGACGTCGAGACCGCGCCCACCAGCGTGCCCGGGCCGACGAAGGCGGGCACCTCGGGACCGGAACCGGCCCAGAGCGGGACCGGCAGCTCGGGCGCCACCAGCGCGGCGACGGCCCGGGTGGCCGTCGCCGACGTGCCCAGCCCGAACAGGGCGACGGCATGGATGGAGTCGGACGCCGGCAAGGCGCCTTCCGGGAAGGCGCGGGCCGCCGCCTCGAGCGTCTCGGTCAGCTGCTCGGGCAGGGCGGCCGCGGCCTCCCACATCCCGACCGTGTCGAGGTAGGGCGGCTCACTCACCCCTCGGCGGGGCCGGTGGCCCGCACGTTCTCCTTGTTGGCCTTCGCCATCAGGCGCTCGTGCTCGCCGTCGCCCACGTCCGCCGCCTCGTCGACCAGCAGGACGGGCACGCCGTCGACCACGGCGTAGCTCTTGCGCAGCCGCGGGTTGTAGAGGACGTCCTCGTCCTCGAACCACAGCAGCGGCCCCTTGTCGACCGGGCAGGCCAGGACGTCGAGCAGGAGCGGGTCAAGGCTCATGAAGGCTTCTCCTTCTCAATTCGGGCCGGCACGACGGCCGGCGTTGGCGGCGATCAGCTCCTGCACCTCGGCGACGTGCCGGGCGCACCGCTCGGGTGTGGCGGCCTCGACGTTGAGCCGGAGCAGGGGCTCGGTGTTGGACGGCCGGACGTTGTACCACCAGTCGTCGTGCTGGACCGTGAGGCCGTCGAGGAGGTCGATCGAGGCCCCGCGTGCCCGTTCGGCCTCGGCGATGGCGGCGACGGTGGCGGTGGGGTTGGCCACCTCGGTGTTGATCTCGCCCGAGTCGGTGTAGCGCTTGTAGGGCTCGAGCATGGCCGAGAGGGGCTGGCCGCTCTGGTTCAACAGCTCCAGCACGATGAGCGCGGTGATGATGCCCGAGTCGGCCCGGAAGTTGTCGCGGTAGTAGTAGTGGCCCGAATGCTCGCCGCCGAAGACGGCGCCCGTATCGGCCATGACCTTCTTGATGATGGAGTGCCCCACCTGGGTGCGCACGGCCGTGCCGCCCATTTCGGCCACGACTTCGGGCACCACGTGGGAGCAGATGAGGTTGTAGAGGATGGTCTCGCCGGGGTGCTTGGTGAGCATGGCGACCGCCACCAGCGCCGTGGTCAGTGAGCCCGAGACGGGCTCGGCTCTCTCGTCGACCAGGAACACGCGGTCGGCGTCGCCGTCGAAGGCCAGCCCGATGTCGGCCCCCTGAGCCAGGACGGCCTCCTGCAGCGCCACCAGGTTCCCGGGCTGAATGGGGTCGGCCGGGTGGTTGGGGAAGCTGCCGTCGAGCTCGGGGAACAGGATGTCCACGTCGAAGGGCAGGCGGTCGAAGACGATCGGCACGACCAGCCCGCCCATGCCGTTGGCGGTGTCGGCCACCACCTTGAGCGGGCGCAACGAGCCCACGTCCACGAAGGACAGGACGTGGTCGGCCCACTCGGGAAGGAGGTCGAGCTCGCGGTGACCCCCGATGGGCGGCCCTGCCGGCTCGTCGAGCAGCTTCTCGGCCTCCCTTTCGATGTCGCCCAGGCCGGTGTCGCGCCCGATGGGGCGGGCCCCGGACAGGCACAGTTTGAGGCCGTTGTAGCGGGCCGGGTTGTGCGAGGCCGTGAACATGGCCCCGGGCGCGTCGAGGTGGCCCGAGGCGAAGTAGAGGAAGTCGGTCGAGGCCAGGCCGAGGTCGGTCACGTCGACGCCCTCGGAGCGCACGCCGTCGGAGAAGGCGGCGGACAGCTCGACGCCCGACTCGCGCATGTCGCGGGCGATCAGGATTTCGGGGGCGTCGGCGAAGCGCGCCATGGCGCGTCCGATGGCCCGGCACATGTCGGCGTCGAGCTGGTCGGGCACCGTCCCGCGCACGTCGTACGCCTTGAAGACCTGGTCCATGCGGTTCATCGGCCACCACCATAGGGGCCGCCGGGACACCTCCCCGAAGGGCGCGCTCCAACGTCAGTGGAAGAAGATGAGGCCGTTGCCCTGGCTGAGGATGGCGAGGATGGCGACCAGGTTGAACGTGGCGTGGGCCACCATGTTCATGCCCAGGCGACCGGTCCGGTACGAGACGGTGGCCAGGACCATGCCGAAGAAGGCCAGCCCGGCCAGTTGCACCCACTCCCCGTGCGCCAGGCCGAACAGGAGCCCGTCGACGATGACCGCCAGGACGACTCCGACGGTCCGGGCCCGGCCGGCTGCCCCGAGCGGGGTGAGCACCCGGACCAGCCCCTTGAGCAGGAGGCCGCGGAAGAAGAGCTCCTCCATCGCGGGGGCGAAGACGACGGTGGCCAGGGCGATGATGATGAAGCCGCCGCCGTGGGAGCCCCCGGTCAGGCGCTGCGACGGCCCGTTGAAGTCGTGGATGTCGTGCTGGAACGGCGCGTACATGATGGCGACGCAGATCTGGCCGCCCACGCCGATGGCGATGCCCACGAGGTCGATGAGGCGGAAGCGCAGGCCGAGGTCGCGCACGAAGTTGCGCGTGCCCTGCGTGCGGCTGGCCAGCCAGGGCGCCCCGATGAAGCCGATCCAGAGGCCGAGCAGGGTCGACACGACGTACCACTCGGGCGGGATGGAGGCCGACGCGATCTGCTGCATCTGGTGGGCGTCCTTGCCGGCGATGGCGCCGGCGGCCAGTCCGAAGATGACGGCACCGATCTGGCCGGCCACGAAGCCGGCGACGGCGAAGACGATCCACATCCAGCCTTGGTGCTTGGTCTGCGGGGGGACCTGCGGCGTATCGAGGAAGGGCGCGTTGCCCTCCTCGGGCGGGGGCGGCGGGAGGG
>DATNLP010000083.1:0-3188 GCA_035602795.1 Acidimicrobiales bacterium
TATTCGCAAGCCGAAAGCGACCGAGCCATCATTGAGTCCGTTGGTGCGATCGCCCGCGCGCGAGGCATCTCGCATGCCCAGATCGCCTTGGCTTGGTTGGGATCGAAGCCTGTCGTGACGGCGCCGATCGTGGGCGCCACAAAGTCGGCACACCTTATCGACGCGGTGGCCTCGCTCGACGTCGAGCTCAGTGCGGACGAGATCGAGCGCCTAGAAGCACCATACACCCCGAGGTATGACTTTCAGGGCATTTCCGACCCAACAGTCCTGGATGCGATCTCGAAGCGCGCTGGTATCGCTCCCGCTGACGACCACTAGCGGGTCTTGCGCGAAGATAGGCCACCTCGGGAGTGCGGTCAGCTCCTCCAGAGATATGCGAACCCATTTCTTGTAGGTCTTGCCACATTGACCTTGCTTGCTTGCATCACTGGCGTCCCAGCCTCGGGGTTCCCGCTTCTCACTGGTGCGGCCTTACGGAGACCTTGTCTCGAACGTCGAGAGCCCCTGGGAAGAAGAAGCCATCGAGGAGATGCACAACAGGAATCTGCGGGTCTCGTTCACGTGGATGCCGGCACCGTCGGTGTTCGGATGGCCCGAGCAGCGAGAGCGGCAGCGGGCAATCCTCGAACAGGCGGCACCGTTCTTCGAATCTTCCGATCTGTGCGTCGTGGTCGGCGCAACGTTCCCGCTCGAACAGGCGGCAGACGCGCATCGAGCACTCGAGGCGGGTGAAGTTGTCGGCAAAGCCGTACTGACGATGGACTAGCGCCGACCGAGACGGCTCGTCTCCTGAACCACCGGGTGCTGTTCGTGGACCTCAGCGGAAGCGTCCCAAAGGATCGGAGGGTTGAAAAACCGTCCCTGACCTGCCACGATGGAGCGGAAGACGGGATTCGAACCCGCGACCTTCACCTTGGCAAGGTGAGTGTTTTCGTCCATCTGGGTCCGGCAGAACTCCTGAAGTGCGGTTCCATCTACCCAGTTTCCAGTCCGTCCACTGGGTCCGCCCCTGTCGTAGAGCGCTCTACTAACGGATTTCTCGCCCGGTCAGTTCAGAACCTGTCTTGCATCGGACTCTCCGGCGCTTCGCCTTGTCTTATTGGCATCGGTAGGCCGCTTTGTCAGGCGCTCGCCATCCATCCATCCTGGGTCGGAGGCATTCCGAAGATGCTTGGTAGCGTGGGGGATGATGGTGAGCGACTCACCTGGACTCACGTCGGCTCGTGCACTCGGAGGCAACGGGCTGTTCGTTGGACGCAACGATGAACTCGCCCTCATCTCCGCGTGCGCCACACGGGCCCAAAACGGCCGGCCTGGAGTGGTTTGGATCGAGGGAGAAGCCGGGTCGGGCAAGACAGTCTTGGCCCGCCGGGCTCTTTCAGCGCTGCCTGGACGATCGGAGGTGGTGAGGGCAGCTGGCGACGAGTACACCCGTTCGACATCCTTCGCCCTCGCCGAGCAACTGGCTCCCGTTCAGACGCACACGCCCTTTGCCGCAGGTCTCGAGCTCCTCGAACACCTCACGACACCCGAGGTCGGCGATCCGGTCGTCGTGCTCGTCGAGGACCTGCACTGGGCGGATCCGGACTCGCGCCGGGCTCTTCTTACGATGGCCCAACGACTCGATGAAGATCAACTCCTCCTCCTGATCACGAGCCGGCCCGATACCGAGATCGATGAGTGGCAGCGATTCCGTTTCGACACAGATCGTTGCGCGCAGATCTCCTTGCGGAGCTTCACCCTCGAAGAGGTCGCTCAGCTAGTGACGCAGTCTGGCTTTTGCTTGGCCCCACGGAATGTCGCCCGCCTCCATGAGCACACCGGCGGCCACCCCCTCTATGTCCGTACACTTCTCTCGGAACTGACAACCGCCCAACTCGAGAGCGCCGACGAACTTCCAGTACCGCGCTCCTTGGCGTCGACCACGACCGCGACCCTTGCACGCCTACCGAAGCCGGCTCGAGACCTGGCCTGCGCGCTCGCCGTCTTGAACCAGGCGGTACCCTTGAGCGTCGCGGGTAACGTCGCCGACATCGAGGACCCCTCTGTTGCCCTCGAACTGCTCCTCCCAAGCGGCCTTGCGATATGGCATCCACGTGAGCCTCAGACGCCGATCGAACTGACCCATCCGCTGTTTCGCACCGCCATTTACGACGACCTCTCGCCGACCACACGACGTCGACTTCATCTCGCTGCTGCGGAGGTTTCTGACGACGCGACCGCGCTCGTCCATCGCGTCTCCGCCGCCGACAACTCCGACGATGTCCTCGCAGACAAATTGGCGACAGCTGGGGGGGAAGTTGCTTCTCGTCTCCCAATTGCGACAAGGGTCCAGTACCTTCTATGGTCGTCCTCGCTCACCTCGGATAGAACCAGCCGAGAAGCACGCCTCATCGAAGCAACGCAGGCGTTGCTGGCGGATCGTCAGGTCTCGCGCGCGCTTACCCAACGAGCCCAGGTTGAGCACAGTGCAGGTTCGCCTCGCCGGAGTTTGGTGCTCGGAATGATGGACTGGGTAGAGGGCGAACCGGAGCACGCCGAGGAACACTTCCGCGCCGCGTCAACGACCGACGCGGCGCTGGCCGACCCCTCGACAGCGTCCTACGCGCTCATCCGTCTGGCTGCGATGCGGAACTACCGCCTTGAGCCAAGCGAGGCCATCGAAGCAGCCCAACAGGCGCTCGAGCTGGTCGGGAACGACGAGGACCTACGGAGAGAGGCAATCGCGACGCTGTCGGTGGCCATCGGAATTCTGTATGGGGCTCGGCGGGGTTTGGAGGCCTTGGCCCAGCAGTTCTCCGCGCCGGCGGCGCGCGCCGGTCTCGTGGAGGCAGATCTTCTGGTCACCCGTGGCATGCTCGGCTACTACGACGGGCAGGTAGCGGTACCGACAGAGGACCTGCGGCGGGCCATCACCCTGGCGCGCCAGGGTGCCCGAGTGGCTCAGCTTCCGCGGGCCCACGTGCACATGTGTCAGCTCCTCTTCAGGGCGGGCGACTGGGACGACGCGCAGGTGCACGGACGTCTGGCGATCTCCCTCATCGCGGACGACCCTCATGTATGGGAGGAGACTCAGGTGCTTGCCGCGGCCTCACTCGTGCCAGCGGCTCGGGGCCAATGGGAGACTGCAGAGACTCGGATTGAGGCGGCGCGACGTGCAGCGAAGCGCTCAGGCACGCCAGAGAACG
>DATNLP010000121.1:0-6702 GCA_035602795.1 Acidimicrobiales bacterium
GTCGACGCCCTCGCTGGCCTCGTGCGGGTGCAGGCCGACCGAGGCCCAGGCCCGCGGGCCGGCGGCGGCGCCCCCGGCGGTCGAGCGGGCCACGGCCAGCGCCTGCGCCGAGGTGGCCGGGTCGGTCCCGATGCACACCAGGCGGTCGACCCCCGCCGCCACCGCCCGGGCCAGCACGGCCCTGCCCGCCTCCTCCGCCCCCTCGCCCAGGAACTCCTCCTGGACGTGGCAGTGGGAGTCGAACCAGCCCGCCACGCTCAGGCCTTGCGGCGAGGGAACAGCGGCTCGCCCTTGACCACCGGCGCCCCGCCGCCGTAGCCGCCCCAGGCGGCGTCACCGGGCAGACGGGCCGCCGTCGGGTCGCCCTGAACCCCGATGCGGCGCCACACCTCGGCCGCCGTCGTGGGCATGGCCGGCGAGGCCAGCACGGCCACGATCCGCAGCACCTCGAGCGCGTCGCCCAGGACCGCGTCCACCTCGGGGCCCGGCTCCATCTTCCAGGGCTCGGTCGCCTCCAACTCGGCGTTCGCCGCCCCGATGAGCCGCCACGTCTCCTCCAGCGCCTCATGGGGCGCCCAGCGCGCCCAGGCGGCCGAGGCCGCCTCCAGCACGCCGGCCGCCACCGCGGCCAGGTCGCTGGAGGGGTCGCAGGCGGGCCCCACCCCGCCGCACTTCGAGTGCACCACCGTCGTCACCCGCGACACCAGGTTGCCGAGGTTGTTGGCGAGGTCGGCGTTGTAGCGGGCCACGATGCCGTCGAAGGAGAAGTCGCCGTCGCCACCCAGCGGCACCTCGCGCAGGAGGTGGTACCGCAGCGGGTCGACGCCGAGCTCGTCGGCCAGCGCCACCGGCGAGACCTCGGTCACGTTGAGCGGGCGCTCCGCGTCCCCCTCACCCATGACCGCCTTGGCGATCATGGTCTTGCTCACCCTCTGCCCGCCCATGAGGAGGAAGCCGTGCACCATGATCTCCGCCGGCGGATCGATGCCCGCCGCCATGCACATGGCCGGCCACCACACGCAGTGGAACTTCAGGATGTCCTTGCCGATGAGGTGGTGGGCGGCTCCCCACCACGCCGAGAAGTCGTCGCCGTCGTTCCCGTAGCCGGCCACGGTGAGGTAGTTGATGAGCGCGTCGTACCACACGTAGAAGACGTGGCCGCTGTCCCACGGCACGGGCACGCCCCAGGTGAACGATGTCCGCGTGATCGACACGTCGCGCAGGCCGCCCCGGATGAAGCCCAGGGCCTCGTTGCGCTTCGAGACCGGGCGCACGAAGTCGGGGTGGTCCTCGTAGTAGTCGAGCAGGCGCTGCTCGAAGGCGCTCAGTTTGAAGAAGTAGTTGTCCTCCTGCATCTCGACCACCGGTCGGCCGTGCACCGGGCACTTCCCGTCCACCAGCTGGTCCTCGTTGTAGTAGTCCTCGCACGAAATGCAGTACAGGCCCGAGTAGGTCCCCAGCTCAATGAAGCCGTTGTCGTAAATGCGCTGCAGGAACTCCTGCACCACGGCGTAGTGCCGCGGCTCGGTAGTCCGGATGAAGTCGTCGTAGGAGATGTCGAGTGCCTGCCACGTCTCCACGAAGCGGGCCGAGGTGCGGTCGGTCCACTCCTGGGGTGTGGCGCCGTTCGCCTCGGCCGTCTCGACGATTTTCGCCCCGTGCTCGTCGGTGCCGGTCATGAAGCGCACCTCGTCCCCGAGCAGCCGGTGCCAGCGCGCCAGGGCGTCGGCGTTGACCGTCGTGTACGCCGTGCCCACGTGCGGGGCGTCGTTGACGTAGTAAATGGGGGTGGTCAGGTAGTAGTGGGGCACCGCGGGTAGCGTACCGGCGCGCTCAGGGCGTCCCGGACCCCGGGTCGTCCCCCTTCCCCGCCCCGTCGCGCACGCGCAACGCCGCCTCGTAGGCGCGCCGGCGCGGCACACCCAGCGAGGCCGCCACGCGGTCGGCCACCTGTCGCGGCCCCGCCCCCGGCTCGCTGTCCAGCGCGTCCCGGACCGCCGCCTCCACGTCGCCGTCGCCGGGCGGGGCCGCGGGCGGCGCACCGCCGACCACGAGCACGACCTCGCCCCGCACCTCCCGCTCCGAGAACGCAGCCGCCGCCGCGCCCAGCGTGCCGCGCCACACCTCCTCGTGGAGCTTGGTCAGTTCGCGCACGACGGCCACCGGACGCCCGGCGTCGATCGCCGCCAGCTCCGTCAGGGTCGCGCCCACCCGGCCCGGCGCCTCGAGCACGACCGTCGTGCGCACGTCGGCCATGAGGGCGCCGACGCGCCGCCGCCGCTCGGCCCCCTTGCGGGGCAGGAAGCCCTCCACGCAGAACCGGTCGGCCGGCAACCCGCTGACGACCAGCGCGCCCACCACCGACGAGGGGCCCGGCACCGTGCTCACCGTCTCGCCGGCCGCGGCCAGTTGGGCCGCCAGCCAAGCACCCGGGTCCGAGATGCCGGGCGTCCCGGCGTCGCTCACCACCGCCACCGTCGCCCCGCTCGCCACCGCGGCGGCGACGCGGGCCAGGCGCTGCGCCTCGTTGTGCCCGTGCAGCGAGAGCAGGCGGTCCCCGCCGGCGATGCCCAGGGCCGACAGCAGGGCCCGGGTGCGCCGGGTGTCCTCGCAGCAGATCAGGTCGGCCTCCGCCAGCACGTCTCGGGCCCGGGGCGCCAGGTCGCCCAGGTTGCCGATCGGCGTGGCCACCAGCACCAATCGGCCCCGCCCCCCGACCTCCGGCGTCAAGAGCCGTTGCCCGACGGGTCCGCCTCGGCCTCGCGGACCTCGAGCTGGTCGCCCACCCGCACGCCCCAGCGCTCGAGCGACCCCGCCTCGGACTCGACCGTGCTGCTCACGCCGCGCCCGCCCACCGCCACCCGCCAGGGCTTGAGCTGGGTCATCCGCAGGACCGTCAGGTCGTCGGACAGGAAGGCCACGTCGATGGGGAACCGGATGCCGGCGGTGTGCACGGTGCGGGCGCCCGTCACGTGCAGGGCGCCCTGCCACCCCGACCGGCCCCGCAGCGCGTCCCGGCGCTCGGCCGGTGAGCTGGCCATCTCCAGTGCGCACACCACGTCGCCGTCACGCAGCAGCCAACCGGACCGCATCAGAGCGAGGCTACCGGATCGCCTCCGGCGGCCGGCCCGGACCCCGACCGTGGCGGAACTAGGCTCTGCGCCTCATGTCGAAGAGAACCGTCAAGCGCAAGCTCCGCACGAAGAAGAAGGCCAACCACGGCAAGAAGCCGAACTGCGGCCGGGGCTAATCCCTCGAGTCCGAGCCAGGGACCGCCCCCGAGCCACCGGGCTCCACCGCCGCCGCCTCAGGTCCCGTCCCAGGCCACCCCTGCCGCCGACCACAGCACCGAGCGCAGCGTGGTCGGCACGTCCGAGATGATGCCGTCGACCCCCAGGCCGACCAGACGCTCCATGGACTCGGTGTCGTTGACCGTCCACACGTGCACGGCCTTGCCGGCCGCGTGCGCCGCGGCCACGAAGGGCTCGTCCACCACGACGAGGTCGCCCTGGCGCTCGGGCACCTGGAAGGCCACGGCCGGGCTGTCGGGCACGGGCTCGCCGGCCTGCACGGCCCGCCACGCCTCGGCCGTCGCCATCGTCCCCGCCGACGTCGGCACATCGGGGGCGAAGGTCCGGAAAACGTCGGTGGCCGGGTCGAGGAACGACGCCACAATGACGTCGTCGGACCGCTCGTACTCGGCCAGGAGCCGGGCCAGCGCCTCCTCGTAGGGCGCCACCACCGGCGCCGTCTGCTTGATGTCGAGGTTGAGCACGACGCCGGGGAACCCCTCGAGCACCTCGCGCAGCGTGGCGATCCCGAAGCTCCGGTCCGCCGGCGCCCGCCCTCGGTAGGGATACTCCGTCGCGGGCCGCCCGGGTGTCACGTCGGCGCCGGGGATCCACCAATAGGAGAAGTCCATCTCGCGCAGCTGGGCCAGCGTGAAGGAGGCGATGGTGCCGCTGGCCGCCGTGGTGCGGTCGACCGTGGCGTCGTGGCACACCACCAGCTCACCGTCGGCCGTGGCGTGCACGTCGAGCTCGACGCCGGTCGCCCCGGCCTCGAGGGCGTGGCGGATGGCGTGCAACGTCGAGGACGGCGACTCCCACGCGCCGCCCTGGTGTGCGTAGGCGATCACCCGCCGTTTCAGCCACACCGACCCCTCGCTCATCCGCCGAACGGTAACAGCCGCCGCTGGCCTATCCTCGTGCGAAGTGTTCGACCATGTGCTCGTCGACGTCATCGGCACCATCCGCGATTCGTTCGAGCGGGCGCTCCTGCAACGCCAGGCGGTCGAGGAGCGCTTCCAGGTCGACGTCTTCCTGGGCGACGTGTCCTGGGAGACCTCCTACAGCTTGCCGGGCGAGGAGCAGCCACCGCGGGTGCGGGCCGACGTCTCGGTCGACTGGCCCACCTGGAGCCAGACCTCCTACCGCAGCTGGTCGATCGGCGAGCCGCCCGACGAGCTGCCCGAGGCGGTCATAGAGGTGGCCCTGCGCGTCCAGCGCATGGCCGAGGCGCCCGACACCGAGAAGGTGATGGCGGCCCTCCCCGCCCATGGGCCCCTGGCCGATCCGGCCGACCTCGTGCGGACCGCCACCACCATCGAGCAGGTGCACGCCGAGGCCGACGGCGGCGGTGGCGGCGGCGGTGGGAAGGCCGACAGCCCGCGCTGGGCCGTCGAGGCCACCTACGAGGGCTCGGTTCGCTTCTCCGAGCAGCAGCTCGAGGACCCCTCGACCGTTACACCGGTCTTCGACAGCCTCACCCGGTGGATCGCCTCCACCCTCATCACGCTCGCCGACCTCCCCTTCACCTTCCTGCCCCCCGGCGACGACGAAGACTGAGGAACCGGACCCCCAGAGCCCGGAGCAGTCGCCCGGCCGCGTACCCCCAGCCCAGTGGGGGGCTGACTGGCATTTGCGCCCCCTCGCCCGCTAGGGATGGACGGTACATATGAGTCCCCCCCGACCCCGCCGGACGCTCGCCGTGGCCGCGCTGGCCGCGCTGAGTGTGCTCGTGGCCGCCTGCGGTGGCTCGGCGTCCCCCGCGGCGCCGTCTCCCGACCAGGGCCTGACCCTGAACCGGCCCACGCCCCAGGACGTCACGCTGACCAACCAGGACGGCCAGACCGTCTCGCTGGCCGCGCTGCGCGGCAAGGTGGTCGTGCTGGCTCCGTTCCTGACCCTGTGCCAAGACGAGTGCCCGCTCATCACCGCCGCCTACGGGACGCTCCAGCGTGACGTGCAGGCCGCCGGCCAAGGCGACAAGGTCGTCTTTGTCGAGGCCACGGTCGATCCCGGCCGCGACACCGTGGCCCGCCTCGCCGCGTACCAGAAGGAGTTCGGCGCCGACTGGGACCTGTGGACCGGCACGCCGGCGCAGATCGCCGCCTTCTGGAAGCCCTTCGGCGTGGCCTACCAGATCGTCCCCGAGGAGCAGCCGCCGCACGACGACTGGTGGACGGGCAAGCCACTCACCTACGACGTCGACCACACGGACGGCTACATCATCGTCGACGCGCAGGGCCGCGAGCGCTTCGTCGACGTGAGCGCGCCCAACCTCGACGGCAAACTCAGCCCGAAGCTGACCGCCCTGCTCGACGCCGGCGGCGTCTACGGATTGCACCACCCGCTCCCCACCGACTGGACGGTGACCGACGCGCTCACGGCCATCAGCTGGGTGCTGGGCACCACCATCCCACCGGGCTCGTGATGCGGATCGGGCTGCGCCGCCCTGCCCTCGTCGTCCCGGCAGCCTGCCTCGTCGCCGCCCTGATTTTCGCCGCCTGCGGCAACAACTCGAACACGACGACGTTGAACGCCCCGCCGACGACCGACACGTCGCTGACGCTCACGCTGCAGCGTTCGCCGGTCGGGCCCATATTGGCCACCGGCGGCGGCAACACGCTCTACGACTTCGTGCCTGACACGCCGACACACTCGGCCTGTGTGGACACCGCCTGCGTCTTCCAGTGGCCGCCGCTCATCAAGTCCGGCCCGATCGAGGTAGGAAAGGGGCTCAACACCGCGCTGGTCGGCACGCTGGCGCGGCCCGACGGCTCCACCCAGATCTCCTACGGCGGCCACCCGCTCTACACCTACAACATGGACGTCACGCCGGGCATGGTCACGGGCCAGGACGTCGACCAGGACGGAGGCCTGTGGTACGTCATCAACGCCCAGGGCAAGCAGATCATGACGTCGTTCGCGGTCACCAACCCCAATCTGAACGTCAACCCGAACACCTGACGTCACCTCGGCGACCGCCGAGGATCAGGGACCCGTGGTCGGAGAGTTCAGCCGAGGAGCCGTGACCGAAGGGATTCGATCGTCCTCTGGTCCATTCCGCCGGGTCCACGGAGATACGCCTCGACGCCGCCATAGGTGGAGTCCAGGCGATCCAAGGCACTTTCCATCGCCCACCGCGGCGTGCTGAGAATCCCTATGGCGGCTTCTCGCGCGATTCCTCCCGAGACGAATAGATCTACGACGTGTGGTATCCGGTCGGGTCCGCTGAAGCGAGACGTGAGCTCATAGTCGTCCAACACGGTTTCACGATCAACGCCGAGACAGCTGAGGAGCAAGGTAGCAGTCATCCCGGTTCGATCCTTGCCGCCCATGCAGTGAAACATCACCGGGCCTTCGCAGTCTGCAAACTGTGAGAACAGGTCGCCAAAGACCGGACCAGCCACCTCGAGCA
>DATNLP010000126.1:0-22064 GCA_035602795.1 Acidimicrobiales bacterium
CGCGTCGCTGCCGTGAGTCGGGTCGTTTGACGTCGCGTCTCTGGAGTTGGAGAACGACGCCGTCCACGGCCAGCTCGCCCCGTATTCTTGTCGTCGCCGGCCCACTGGCATTCCGACCTGGAGGCACCCAATGGGACGCAGGGCAACGGTAGAACTCGTGCTCGACTGTGCGGAGCCAAAGACGCTCGCTGCGTTCTGGCGCGAGGCGCTCGACTATCGCGTGTACTACACGGATGTGAACCTGGCTGTTCTCGTCCCCAAAGAAGGGATCGCTTCACCGCTTCTCCTTCAGGGCGTACCCGAACCCAAAGCGGGCAAGAACCGCATGCACCTCGACCTTGTGGTTGACGACATCGAAGCCGAAGTCCACCGGTTGCTGGGATTGGGTGCACAGCGCATCGACGAAGGCGTGCAGAGCTTCGGGGGGACCCGGTGGGTCAGAATGACAGACCCCGAGCAGAACGACTTCTGCGTCTCCAGTGGCGTCGAGTGGTAAGGGTGTGAGGCGCGGGCATCCACCCAGGTCCAACCGGTCTCGGCGCTCACTCGTCGCGCGACCAAGTCCAGCGAGGAACTTCGCGCAGCGGGTGAAGCTCGTCATCGGTCACGGCATGTGAGTTCTGCATGGCAACTTTCGAGCCGAACTCGACATGTGACCGGACCGCTTCCCGGAAGTCCTCGTCGTCGGGGAGGTCTGCGGCATCCATCGCTGCCACATACAGCTCGACGAACCTTTGTCGTTGCTCTTCGCTGATCTGAAGGTGTCGGTGGACCTCGATCAAATGGGCGAATCCGAGCTCTCGGGTGAAGCGGTCGGGACCACCGAACGACTCGGCGGTGAACGCGGTCAGGTGATCGACGTGGTGAGGCCGGCCCGCTCCGAAAAGTGGCTGGAGCAGCGGATCCTCGAGGACGCTGGTGTAGAAGGTGTCTTCAAGGCGATGGAGCACCTCCTCGCCACCAGCGAACTCGTAGAGCGACGGCATCCAGCAATCTTACGGGGAGGTCAAAGGCAGGCGGTACGGCGACAGCTGTGCGACGGGAATTTCGCGAAGAGAAGCCAGCGTCAGATCTGGGATTCGGCTCTCAGTTCCTCGAGCGCGCGTTCGAACTTCTCCGAGTCGAACTGACCGGTTGCATCCACTTCAATCCATGATGGCAACCGGGCATGCCAAAACGGGTGGGACAAGACGAGGCCACGTCTGTTCAGGATCGCCGCCACGTAGCTGAACGAGGATCTGCTCATCACCACTATGTGAGCCGTCGCCAACTGGCGCAGGCAATCTATGGCGGGTTCGTTGATGCAATGAACAAGGTTGGGCAGAGCGTCGAATTCCTCCAACTGGTTCATTTCGGGTCTCATGAGCACCGGCGCGTCTATTCGATGCGAGATGCCGCAGTCGTCGGGACGGAGAACGAATGCTTTGGAAGCGACCTCGGTGTGCAGCTCTATTCGATAGTCAAGTCCGCGCCGTTGCAGCAGCCTGGCCAATGTCTGCCCCACCTGGACATAGAAACTGTTGGGCAGCATTCGGTGCGAGTCGACGGCGAACAATTCTCCACGTCGGACATGAATGGCGACACGGACGGCGGGTCCACTCAGCACGGTGGCAAAAGGGGACATCTTCTTGCACACCTCGTAGCACTGAGGAAACTGGTCAGCGATGCCGTAGGGCGTGTTCAGGCGTGCCAGCCAAGATTGGCCATCCGTCTCCCCGGCATCGAACCGAGCCACGAGCTGCTCGACATCATCGACGGTGATGTGCTCCATGTTGATCTGGTGCAGTCGATGTGGCATTGGGTCCGACTTCATGTACAGAAGACGATTGAAATCTTCATGGAATTCTGGGTCGTGCGTCCTTTTCTCCACGGACGACAGCCCCTGATAGTCCACCCGCACCAGAGGTGAATGAAGGTAGGAGGCGCCAAGAAAGCGAGAAATGGCATAGGTGCCGTAGATGCGATGGAGCTGGGCGCCGACACCGTCTGTGGCGTTGCGGTTGTTGTAGGTGAACACAAGCTTGTCGCGCCGGTCATTGGGCGAATCCACCCACACAACGTACAGCCGGCTGTCCTGCCGAACACCAATGTCACAGGTTGATTCGGACCGGCTATCCAGGGAACGATGGATGGATGCTCTCGGACCGACCGCAGGTCGAACCCGGCCTGGAGGTGAACGAGGTACGCGACGGCCTGACGGTCTTCGACTCGGTCGCCGACCGCATTCACTATCTCAACCAGACCGCCGCCATTGTGTTCACCCTGTGTGATGGTCGGCGCAGCGTGTCCGACATGGCTGCGTTCCTGGCTGAAGCATTCAAGCTCGAGGAGCCTCCTCTCAATGAAGTGCAGGAGTGTGTCGGCCAACTCGTGCGCCTGGGACTAATCCGGTAGCTGCCTTCGTCTCACGAGCTCTTCGACGAAGCTGGCCAGCAGATCACCCACCTGGCGGCTGTCGTGGTGCGCAGAGACGAAGGCGCGGGCGGTGGTGGCCACGTGAGCTCGGCGAGCGTTGTCGTACGCCAGCTCGACGATTCGGGAGGCAAATTCGTCGTCGTCCTCGTCATCGGAGGTGATGATGAGCTCCTCGTCGTCCGACACGTTCAGGCCCCGTGCACCCGTCGGTGTGGACACGACGGGACAGCCGTGCGCGAATGCCTCGAGGAGCTTGATCCGGCTTCCACCGGCTGCACGCAGCGGCACGGCCACCACCTGGGCCAGTTCGTAGAACCCTTCCACGTCGTCATGGGGCAGCGGGTGCAAGAGGCGTACCTCCGTACCTCGCTCTTCTATCAGGGGCACGATCCTCTGCCGCAGCCGGAGCAGGGCATCGCGATTGGGGAGATAGGAAGGATTTCCCACGAACAGGAGGTCGAGCCGGTCGGACACCCGGCGCAGCGACCATACGGGTGGGATGGAGACGGCGTTGGGCAGGTGGAGGTAGGGGGGGCGGGCGTCTTCGACGGACGCGAAAAGGACCTCTTCGAACCAGGTGAAGACCTCACGTTGGAATGCCTCATAGCGCGGTACTTCGTCGGCATATGACCGATCCAGGATGGACTGTGATGCGCACGTTCGCGCGTCGTCGTCGAAGGCGTCGAGGATGCCGGGCAATCCCCCCTCGAGCAGCGGCAGTACGGCTCCCGCGACATAGGTTCCCATGACCACGACGACGTCGAACTCCGTACCGACGTCATCGATGAGTCGTTGACCGACGGACGGTGGTCGCAGTCGCACCAGGCTCGGGAGAGCGCTGCCTGCCACCCTCCGGCCAGGATCACTCCGTAGCCAACTCATGGCGCCGCCGCGGCTCGTGTCCACCGGCACCTCGACGACCCTTCTGGCGTGCTGTCGAACCCAACCCTGAGCGGCCACGTCGGGTGGAGGACCGACCATGACGACGGTCACGTCGTGATGACGGTGCAATCCGGCCACACTGACCCCGGCCCGCATGGCCAATCCGTTGCGGTCCGGTGCCGGGACTACGGGGCAGACGAACAGCACCCTGGCCAATGAA
Source organism: Acidimicrobiales bacterium (assembly GCA_035602795.1). Taxonomy (GTDB): domain Bacteria; phylum Actinomycetota; class Acidimicrobiia; order Acidimicrobiales; family RAAP-2; genus Bog-473. The sequence goes on from DATNLP010000126.1 coordinate 3,518, forward strand.
CTCTCCTTGCTTGCGGGGCGGTGGCCGCCGTCGCCGTGAGGCGGACCCAGGGATTCAACGCTGCCCCCCGTACACCGGAATGGTTCGCCACGACGGCGGCACAATGTCGTCCTGACGGTCGTTCGGGGGCGACATCGAAGGTCCGAACCACGGCGTGGGGGCGTACACGTCGGCGTCAGGGTTCAGATACGCGCCCCACCAACTGTACGTACTGTTGGCGATCACATTCACGTCGCACCCCGTCATGAGAGTCAATGAAGTGAAGTGGTCGAAGTCCATGAACTCCATGCAGTCGAAGCGGAGATTCTCGCGGCACCACGCAATGTCGTCTGAAAAGATGAGGTAGACGACGTCGCCATCGATCAGTTCCGCCGCTCTTTCGTAATACCCGTCTCGCGCCAGGTTCCCCCACGCGTCCTCGGCGTCGGGCAGTGCGTAGTCGCCCCGGCGGACGTGGAGAGCGACCAGCGGTCGCCGATAGCGCCGTCGGTAGGCAAAGAGGAGGGCCTCACTGCGGGCACGATGCTCGAAGCGGAATCGGAGCATCTGCAGGAAGGGGGCCTTCCATTCGTCGAAGTATCGGTACGACTGGAAGTAGCCATGGAACGCCGTACCATCGGGCTGTTCGAACACGCGAGGATCGAAGTTGCAGGAGCCGTTCTCCTCGAAGAAACGGTGGGTGTACTCGGGGCCATCGGCCGCAATATCGAGATCGAAGCAATCCCACACCGGTTCGGAATTGTGAGGAACGTAGAAGTCGTAGCCCCGTTGCTGCTTCACCCCGAACAAGAGCCCGATCTGGAAGAGCTGGTTGCCCAACTTGCCCCAGTCCTGGCCAAAATGCTCGACGGTGATCATTCTGGACCGTCGTGGCTCAGGGGATCGCCCGCGCCGCCCGCAGCCTCTCTATCCGTTCGAGCAAAAGAGTGCTCTCGGCGTTCTGCGCCAGGCCCCGCAGGAGTGCTTCTTCCGCCTTCTTCGTGAAGAAGTCGCCGAACGCCACATACGCTTCGGGGCCGGTCCGGGAGCCCGTCGTCGCTTCCTCCAGGTGGCGGCGGGCGTCCACGGATTGGCCCAACGCTTCGTAGGCCCGGGCGAGCCACAGGTGCAGCTCAGAATGGCCGGGGTTCACCATCAGCGCACTGCCGAAGCACTCAGCTGCTTCCCCGTACTGCTTCAAGGCGAAATGAATCTTCCCCATTCCCGCCCGGACCAACCATGCGGCGTCGTCATAGTCGCTACCGGGATCGAGCCAGCTGTCCCCCGTGCAGCTCAGTGCTCGCCCGTAGGCGCGCAGAGCAGCTTTGAACTTCCCGGCTTCGACCTGCGCCGCACCGAGGGCGCACCAGCCTTGTGCCCACTCGGGAGCCCGTTTGGTCGCGGCTTTGCAGAGTTTCACGGCTTCGGCCGCTCGTCCCTGTGCCGCGACCACGCGGGACAACGACACGTACGCGGGCGCTCCCCACGGCGCATGAGCTGCAGCCAGGGCCAGCGCTTTTCGGAGCACCGTCTCGGCTTCGTCAGGAATACCGAGAGAGCGCAGAGCATCACCGAGGTTGTACAGATGGAAGGGCTCGTCCGGTTCCTCCCGGACGCTCCGTTCGAGGAAGGGCAGATTTCGCCGCGCCTGCGCAACCTGGTCGTAGCGGCCAGTCCAGTTGTCGTGTTGGTGAACGACGAGGCGGGAACGGGCCATTCGGAAATCCAGGTCGTCCTCCCTCGCCAGGAGCTGTTCGGCCACTCGTCCCACGTACCGAAGATCGGGGTGTCGAGGGAACAGCACCGCCGCCCTGCGCTCGAGCGCCGAGAACCCCCCGTCGAAGCCGTACTGGTGCAGCTCGCGGGCGGCATACCCGACGAAATCGTTTCTCTTGACCAGTCGGCGGACGAGGTGAACGCTGCCCGGGTCGAGGGTGCAGGTCGCGTCGAGCATGAGGACCCAGTCCCCCGTGGCGCGGTCGAGAGCCTCATTGCGAACGGATGCCATATCCGCATCGGTCTCGGCTTCGACCACCGTGACCGAGTCGGCCACTTCGCTCAGGCTCGAAAGACACTGGGTCACGGACGGCGCAGAGCCATCTTCGGCGATCACGCACGCGCTGAGGTGCCGTCCGCTCTTGGGGGAATGTCCACGCGGGGGGGTTTCGACCAACCGGTGAACCGGCGCAGGAGTGTCAACAGGTAGAGGTACGTGCACGTGCACGGGGTGTCGGTCGATCGCCCCTATCCGATCCCACACTGCCTCGACGACCAGGCCGGGACGGCAGCTCACGAGCACTTCCTTGCGTGCCCGGGCACCCGTCGCCGCGGCTTCCGATCTGTGCTCGTACACGCGGCGCATGGCACGGCGAAGATCGGAAAGGGATGGCTCTGCCCACTGTTGGCCCCGCAGCCACGTGTTCTGCGGCGCGGGGACGAGTTTGTAATCGATCAGGTACGAGTTGTCGTCGCTCATGAACTCGAGGTTGCCGCTCCACCGCGTGGCAATGGTCGGCAACCCCATCGCCATGGCCTCCATGTAAGGCCGGCCCCACCCTTCGCCGTGTGACGGGAGCACGAAGGCGTCGGCTGCTCTGTACAGACGCGGCACGTCGGTGGACTCGAGCGGTTGGTCGAGCACAATGACCCGTGGACCCTTCTTGGGGTCGTGCCCGAGGTGCGTGCGGATGAACGAATCGACCTCGTGTTGAGCATTCGTCCCGGGCGCGAGGTCGGTGTCCGTCTTCATGAGAAGGGTGACATCGTCCTGTCGGGAGAACTCCTCGAACCAGGCGCGCAGCAGGACGTCCCACGCCTTGCGGTCGATCCACGCGAACATGGAAAGGAACACATATCCCCGTGCCCCTTCGAGAGCCAAGGGCGTGACGACGGGGTCGAACAGATCGACGTCAAACGTCTCGGGGACCTTGTGGAGCTTGGACACGGCGACACCCGCGTTCGCAAAAGAACGGAGGTTGTGCTCGGACGGGACCCAAATTTCGTCCATCGCATTGCAGCGATTCCGCCAATCCTCGGGCAGTCCGTCCGTCTCGAACATCGTCCGGCCAATGTTGCGCAAGGCGGAGGGATGCCGTTTGAACCGATTCGCTCCGATATGGGCGACATGCACGAAGTCGTCGGGCAGATCGCGCTCCATCAGGGCAGTAAGGCGTTCCGCCTTGTGCCGCGGGAGCGGTATCGTCTTCCTGTCCCAGGCCACCGGGTTCGCGATCACGTGGAAGCCGGCGTCTTCGAGAGCGTCGACGGCCGCCAGCGCCTCCTCGGTGTAGCCGCCCCGCTCGAGAAAGTGGCTCGTCCAGGCGATGCTCGGCGGGTCTCCCAGTCTCGGGACCGAGGGGCGGGGTAGCCGCCACGAACGGTTCCATTCGGAGTTGGCGTCACCCTCGTCGACCAGGCAGACCAACTCGTCGGATCGGAAGGTGTTCGGCTTCCACCGGGCCACGAACTGGCGCACCGACTGGCCGAATCTGCCGCGGGTCCCGCTGAGTATCCGGATCGGCAGGCGGAGTTCGGCGCCGGCGGCGTAGAGGATCGGGAGTCCCCGGGAGCGGAGGCGCATGCAGTAATCAGACTCAGCGAGGTCCTCGCCAAAGGTCTCGTCGAATCCGCCGAGTTCGACGAAGGTGGAGCGGCCGGTGGCCATGCCTTCGCCGGCCAAGGACGGCATGATCCGGGGCCGGTTGACGCGCGCCGCTCCGGAATCCTCACCCTGGTAAAGACGATACGGAATCCGGTCCGGACCGAGGACGAGACCCGCGTGCTCCACTGTCCCGTCAGGAGCGGTGACCTTGCTCCCGGTGGCCCCAGAATCGGGGCGGCTCTGATGGGCAGCGACCAGGGCATTGAGCCAGCCGGATTGCGGGACAGCGTCAGCCGTCAGGAACACGAGCAGTTCGCCCCTGGCCATGCGGGCGCCGGCATTCCACCGGGCACCGAGACCCGTGCCCTCGGGGACGCGTACCCATGTTGCCCCGCTGGGGCCGTGATCGGCCGGATGGGACGAGACGACCACGAGCTCATAGGTGTGCCGGGGATCGGCCGCCGTCAATGCCCTCTCGAGTTGCAGTGGATCGCCACCGCCACCGCCACCGTCGACTGCGACGGCGACCACCGTGACGTCCGGAACATCCGTGGCCACCGCCTTGATCGCGGCGAAGACGATCTCCTCCGCGGTGAGCTCCTCGGCCACTTCGGCACTGACGTTCTTCAAGAAAAAGTCGTCCGACTCGACGGTGATGCCGCTGCCGTCGGGCCGCAATCCCACCGGGTTGAGCCATCCGTCCCGCACGAGTGTCATCCAACGAAGGTCGAAGCCGGCCGCGGCGAGGCCTTGCTGCAGCCCCCGTCGGGTGGATCCCGGCCCGACCGGCAGCGCCGCCGCAGATCCGTCGGACAGGACGCCCCCGATGTACTCCTCCATGCGACGCCGATTGCGTGCCGGCGATGCCGTTCCGATGATGGTGCCACCAGTCCGGAGGCAAGGAGCAAGTGATCGCACGGCGGCCAGCGGATCACCCTCGGACAAGGCCACGATCGCCACGTCGAAGGGCGTTTCATCCTCGAAGGTCGCCCCCTCAGTGGTACCGATCAGGTCGTCGATACCTCCCTCGCCCAGATGAGTGACCTCGCAGTCGAATGGCTCGACGTGAATGTCGCCCCAGACGAGCACCGTGGACGCGCCGGAGGGAACGAGTGCCTCCAAATCCGAACGACGCCTGTGCTCGCGGTGTTGGCGCAGGACGTGATTGTGGGAGAGCCAATTGCGCTTGGAGGACGTCGGCGCGTCGTCTTCGAGGGCCAGTCGCTCATAGCGGGCGTCGTCGAAGATCTGCTCGGCGGCGGTCTTCTCGTGAACTATTCCTATCCGGTCGAAGGTGGCGACGTTGTCCGACACTGCGTTCGCCCCACCGTGCGGTCGGGGATCGAAACGCACCCGGCTCGCCCGGACCAAGCGGTAATGGAGGATGGTGCCCATCTCGACGCCGTCGACCAGGTTCACCTTGCGGATCCAGAATCCATCGGCGTCTCCCTCGACCAGGTCGCGGAGCTCAGCTTTGAGGACGTCGGACATCCTCTCGTCCGCATCGAGGATGAGGATCCACTCACCCGTCGAGCGAGACGCCGCCAACTCCCGGGAGGGTTCCGCATGCCCATGATGCACGTCCCGGATGTAGACATCGGCCAGGCGCTCCGCGATTTCGGGAGTTCGATCGGTCGACATCTGGTCGACGACGACAATCTCATCGACAAAATCGCGGGCGTCCAGGAGGCACTCTTCGAGGCGCGCCTCCTCGTTGAAGACAACGACATTCAGCGAGATCCGACTCAAGGCCGCGACTCTACCGCCCGCTCAGCGCGGTGCGGCAAGACGTCAACGGCGGGCCCCGAATCCGCGCACGAGGTCGACTACGATGCCCGCGGTGCGAAGGGCATTGGTGTGCGGAGCCGGTGGGTTCATCGCGTCGCACCTCGTCCGGCGATTGAAGGCGGAGGGCTACTGGGTGAGAGGAGTCGACCTCAAGGAGCCGGAATACTCCGAGAGCGCGTGCGACGAATTCCTCTTGCTCGACTTGCGGGAAGCCGCCGGCGCTCAGGTGGCCCTCAGCGGTGCGGCTCACGGCTTCGACGAGGTCTACCAACTGGCGGCCGACATGGGCGGCATGGGGTTCATCCATTCGGCCGAGACTGAGGTCCTGCGCAACAATGTCCTGATCAACGCGCAGATGGTGGAGGCGGCGGCGGGGGCCGGCATTGCGCGGTACTTCTTCTCCTCATCGGTCTGCATCTATCGAAACATGGACGTCGGCGAGGACGCCCTCGATGAAGAGGGCGCCTACCCGGCGCTGCCCGACAACGAATACGGATGGGAGAAGCTCTACTCGGAGCGGCTGGCGCTGGCCTACGGTCGTCGCCACAGTTTCGCCGTCCGCATCGGGCGCTTCGAGAATTGCTACGGCCCGGAGGGGGCCTATCGGGGCGGAAGGGAGAAGGCTCCGGCTGCCTTGTGTCGCAAGGTCGCCGAGGCCCCAGAGACGGGGTCGATAGAGATCTGGGGCAACGGCAGCGCACGCCGCTCCTTCGTCTATGTCGACGATCTGATCGACGGCATCTTCACGCTGGCCCAGTCCGACTTGGAGGGTCCGGCGAATATCGGCACGGAGGAATTCGTGACGGTCGATGCATTGGCGTCCATGATCACCGAGACCGCCGGGAAGAGGCTGCAGTTCGAGCACGTCGAAGGTCCGGTCGGCGTCACCTCGCGAAACTTCAGTCACGAGCGGATGCACAGCCTGGGATGGCGTCCTCGCTTCAGCCTTCGAGAGGGCCTCGCGGCAACCTATTCGTGGGTGGCCGAGCAGGTCGAACGATCAGCCAGAAGTGCCGTTTAGCCGCGGCACGGATCAGGAGGAATCCGATCTCTCATGGCGATGACGGACCGGCCCAGGATCTGTGAAGGCCTCGAGATCGACGAAGTCGGGGACGGGCTCATCGTCTATCAGCAACCGAACGACCAGATCCACCACCTGAACCGCACGGCGGCGATCGTCTTCTCGCTGTGCGACGGCAGCCGGGACGCGGCCGAGATCGCGACGTCCGTCCGGGATCTCTTCGGTCTCGACCAGATCCCCTCCGAGGAGGTGCGGGCCTGCATTGCGCAGCTGGCCCAAAAGGGGCTGCTGGCCTGAGTCTGAGCTGATGACCTGGGTGAGGGCTGAGCGTCGTACTCCGGCCCCGCACGAGGGCTTTCTTCCTTTACAGGAGTACCCGGCAACGCTAATCTCCGGACGGTAACCGCCGATTAAGGGAGGGTGTATGGAGGACGGGCAGACAGATCCGTTTACCTCTATTCCGTCTGATCGCCGGGCCTTCATAAAGAAGATGGTGGCTGTTGCGTTCGCGGCGCCGGTCATCGGTACGTTCGGCCTCGACGAGCTGGCCTCGGCCTCCGAGAAGGGCAAGCAATGGTCTCCGAACCAGACGTACCCCAATCACCCGCACCACCCGCCGCCCCCGCCCCCTCACCATCATGGCCCCGACTGCGATCACGGCCATCCTGGTCGCCCGGATTGACGACGGCCACCATTTCCAAGGGTGAGCTTCGCCGCCTCTGAGGTGCTGGACGTCAGCTTCACCTGATCCACCGGGTTGATAATGCGGCCACTCCTGAGCGCCGCGCTCATTGTGCGCGACGAAGCGTCGATGTTGGGTCCATGCCTCGAGTCGATCGAGCGGTTCGTCGACGAGATCGTCGTCGTCGATACCGGGTCGCTCGACGACACCCCCGCCATCGCCGCTCGCTTCGGAGCGAGGGTCATCCATCACCCTTGGCAGAATGATTTCGCGGAGGCCCGCAACGTGTCACTCGACGCGTCCACGGGGCGCTGGATCCTCTACATAGACGCCGACGAGCGGGTCGTATCGGGCGACCGGGCGTATGTCGAGACACTCTTGACGGATGCGTCAGACGCTGCGTTCCGGCTGCTGCTCAGACCCACCCTCGACAGTACGCCCTACCGGGAATACCGACTGTGGCGTCACGACGACCGGATACGGTTCGAAGGGGTCATACACGAGAATGTGGTGCCGGCCATTCATCGCGTCGCCGACGACGAGGGGCGTGGCATCGGGCTGGCCGACATCGTTCTCCAGCACGTCGGCTATGAAGGCGACCAGACCCGCAAGCACCTTCGGAACCTGCCGCTCCTCCGACGGCAGCTGGCCGCCGATCCGAAGAACTTGTTCGTCCGGCACCATCTCGCTCGGGTGCTCGAGGCGCTGGGTGAGACAGACGAAGCCGACAGGGTGCTGGAGAGCGCCCTTGCGATAGCCAGGGCCGACTCGTTCGAGGACCCTCTGGGCGTTCTGGTCCTCGCCGATCTCATCCGCCGCAGACGTCAAGAGCTTTCTGATGTGACACCCCTGCTGGCCGAGGCGCTGTCGGCGTATCCCACCAACTGCGTCCTGCTCTTCCACGAGGGAGAGGACCTCATGGCGAAGGGTGACTATCAGCAGGCCATCGATCGCTTCGATCGCCTGTTACGGGTCGATCCCTCGAGCCTTCCCATCGACGGGCCCGCGTACGAGGAGCGGCTTCTCGGTGAAGTTGCACTGGAGCGTCGAGCTCTCGCCCTCTTCAGGTCCGGCCGTTACGCCGAGGCTGCTGAATCGTACGGAGCGGCCGCAGCGCTTGTGCCCTCCAACCCTGCCTACCAGGTGAAGTGGCAGCTTGCGCAGGCGCGCGCCCAACGGGTCGGCGTGCGGTCGACGAGGACGCAAGGAGGAAGGTAGGGAGCACCGCCCGGATCCACCGACCGCCGACAGCCCCTCTACAGGGTGAACAAGAGGCGAACACGGCGGACGATTCTGCCGCATATCGCTCGGTGTACGGGGCGTCGGAGTGGTTTTGCTCATTCGCCAAGCGGCTGATCAATCGGTACGGCTCGCACATGGAAGCCCCCCGTACGACTTTGCGGAGCGTCAGTAGCTGGAGGGTTCCTTTCTGGTCCCTCGAGATCCTGATCTCCCGCATCGTTCTGATCCTCGATGACTCTGATGTGGGCCGAGGCCGTCCCTAGTGTGGCCCCTCTTTCCGATGTCTTGGCCAGCTGTTCGAGCTGACGTTTCTCCCGACGTCGCTGGAAGGGGCCACCCCTCGACGTTGGAACATCGCCCTGAGCCATGACGCAAGCCTAGGTGCTCAGGTGGTCACAACCGTGGCTTTGAGGTGTCGAGTGTCGGGTGATTCAGGCCGGGAGGCATGGACACCAGGACAGCGTAAGAGGCACTCTCAGCACGGTGGACGCGTGCGTGGTGAGGGCACCTCTGGCCCCGGCACACGTCGTGGAAAACTAGGGAGAACACACCGAAGCGAGGTAGCCATGGAGAGGATCCGACTTCACAGAGACCAGATCGCCCTCGTCGCCGCGGTCGTCCTGCCGCTTGGGGTGGCGGTAATCCTCGTCCCCTTCCGATCGAGCTTCGCCAACACTGCTTCGGCCCTGATCCTCGTGGCGGTCATCGTCGCCGTCGCGGCGCTCGGCAACCGGATCTGTGGGTTCGTGGCAACGGTCTCTGCCACCCTGTGGTTCGACTTCTTCCTCACCCGACCTTACGAGAAGCTCGCCATCAACCACCGGGCGGACATCGAAACTGCGGTGTGTCTCTTCGTGGTCGGAATCATCGTGACGGAGCTCGCGGCCCGCAACCGTCAACACCATGCGGCGGCCGCCGAGGAAGCGGACTACGTCGGCCTTATCCACGACGTGTCGGAGCTCGCCACGTCGGGCGCATCCTCCCGAGAGGTGGTCGAACGGGTGCGGAACGAACTCATCAATCTGTTGCATCTTCACGCGTGCCGCTATCAGGCCGGCTCGGGCGATCGTCCCATGATGCGGCTCGAGCACGATGGACAGGTCTTCCTCGGAGGCAGGCTCTGGGGTGTCGATCGAATGGGGTTGCCCGGCTCGGAGATCGAGTTGGTGGTGCAAAGCCAAGGCCACACCCTGGGCCGTTTCGTCATGACGCCGACACCCGGGTATGAGGTTTCGCTGGAACGACGTGTGGTGGCCGTCGCCATCGCTGATCAAGTCGGGGCTTCACTTCGCCCTCACCTAAGGTCTGCTTAGGCGCCAGCCCGCTCCGGCATTCCCGCAGCTACTCACTGTCAGATGATCAGTTCGAGCCACGTCTGGTTCTGCTCGACGCGGAGGGACGCGTGATCTCCGGGAAGCTCGCGCTGAACCACAGCTCGGTAGTAAGCCCGTCCCTCGGGGTCGTCGGTCAGAACCACGACGCCGTCGCCGGTCGACGGGCAACCGATGACGAAGTTGTTCGCGTCATCGTTCAGCCCCCACTGCCACCCATGAAGGGGTGGACCGAGTTCGATACCCCAGCCTGCGCCCCAGGCGAGCTCGTCGTCGATGCGCCAGAGGGGCTGCCACCGCGCATCATCGAGCCTGAGGGTGTGGGCCAGGAACCGCCCGTAATCGGCCGCCGTGGTCAAAAGCGGCCGGTACCCGTGAAAACCGGGTTCAGGATCGGCGAGACAGCTTTGGTCCATGCCGAGAGGTCCGAAGACCCGGTCCCTGGCGAGCGTTGCGATCGGCACGCCGGTACGTCGTTGCAGGTGCCCTTGGAGCAGCACAAAGCCTTCGCCGGAGTAGCCCCAGCGCTGTCCGGGTGGCCGCAAGGGCTCGAGGGGTTGTCCTTCTGGGCGCCAGTTCGGAAGCCCGGTCGAGTGAGTCAGGACGTGGCCTACCGTGATGTCGCCGCAGACGGGCTCGTCGAGGTCCTCGATGAACTGGAGCGCCAAGTCCGCGAGGACCTGCTTCACCAGCGACGCCGCGTTCATCACGGCCGCATCGCCATCAACCCGAGTGAGCTGCCAGTTGCGCACAACGCCGACCGACCTACGCATTCCAGTTCAGGCTACGCCGATCAGTGTCCGCTAGCCGGCGACTGGGGGACCGGGGCTCGCAGAGGACGGACCGGATACGGGGGCACCATCCATCGATGAGGGTCAACTCAAGTGACCGGGCTGCGCGCTATTGCTCTGGCGTTTCTCGTGGCTAAAGACCCAACGTTGCCCGGCAGGGAATAGCGTGGCACGTGTGACCCGCCCGGGACACTTGCTCGCCGGCTCGATGACCACCACCCACCAGGTCCTGGAATTGGCCCTTGGGACCGGCATTATCGGCCAGGCGCAGTCTGGATTTGCCGGCGCGTTAGCCGCTTCGACCGCCATGGACGCGGGCTGGCTCTACGCCGCCACCCGCAAGGAGCCACCCGAGCGGCTGCTCGCCTTCGGTGCTGGCGTCGCCATCATGACGCCGCTGCTGCACTTCACCCTGTTCCCGTGGCAGGTCCGCAAGGCCGTGCCCGTCCTTACCCAGGCTGAGGGCCTGCCGGTCTCGATCATGCCCCTGTACAACGCCGTGCTCTACGCCTGGGCCGGCGCCGGAGTTCTCGCCGCCGTCCGGGACACGCCTCGCCGGCACCTACCCTTCGGCCTCGCTGGGATCCTCGCTGTCATCGCTATTCGGCCGGCGGCGAAGGAGCACTTCGCATGGATGGAACGCGAAGCAGTGCGGAACCCCCGCTGGTGGAACCGCTCGTGGAACCGGCCCGAGCCCGTATCCGGCGCCGCATGAAGCTGGTCTCGGTGGGCCCCACCGTCCCGCGGTCTGGGGCGCCGCGGATCCCGCTCCATATCGGCACTCTTCACTTTCAGGATGGTCGACACTTAGGCTGACGAGGTGGCCGACCCGGACTACACGGAGGTCGTTATGATCTGCGGTGGTTCACCCAGCGTCCGAGAAATCCCTGGGTGGGACGAGATGTTGGCCGCCAAACACGACCAGGGTTGGGTACTCGATTCGGTGACGGCCAACCATGAGCAAGCAGTCGTGCGCTTCAGGCCGTCTACGGTGAGTTAGCGGCGGGACGATCCCAGCCTCCCGAACCCGGGACGTATGCCTGTTCCATCTGGAACGGCTCGGGATCTGCGGAAGCGGTGGGGCTTGTCCCATGCCACCCTCTGGCGTACGGGGGCAGGGATCGCCTGTCAGACTTTTGACATGTTCGACAGGTCGGCCCACCTCTACGATCTCACCTATTCCTTCAAGGACTACGCCGGCGAATCGACATGGGTTCGCAACGCCATTCACACTCGAGTCCCTCAGGCCACGAGCCTCCTTGACGTTGCGTGCGGAACAGGCAAGCACCTCGAACACCTCAGGGGTGAGTTCGACTGTCAGGGACTCGATCTCAACCCTGAGTTTGTCGAGATCGCCCAGCAACGAACCGGTGTAAGGGTGCACGGTGCTTCAATGGATTCGTTCGACATTGACGAGAGATTTGATGCCGTCGTGTGTCTCTTCTCCTCGATCGGCTACACAAGCGATCTACCTGGCGCTATTGGTTCGATGGCACGCCATCTGAATCCAGGCGGCGTCCTCATTGTCGAACCATGGTTGAGGCCCGACCAATGGGTCCCAGGCCATGTGCAGGTGCTCGATCAGGAGTCCGACGGAATGCGCCTCGTCCGCATGACGACGAGCAAGGTCGAAGGATCTCAGTCCATTCTTGAAATGCACTATCTCGTTGGCACGCCGTCGGGAATCGAACACCTCATTGAAACCCATCGGTTGACTCTGTTCTCACTGGCCGAATACGAGTCGGCGTTCTTGGCATCCGCTTTGACGTTCGAGTTCGATCAGGATGGGCCGATCGGTCGGGGGGCGCTGATCGGGCTGGCTTCTTAGCGTCTTATTCAGCAATCATGGTGTCTCCTAGTCGGCGCTCGGGGCACCCCGCATCTCGAGCGACGAGCGCCCAGGTGCTAACCAACGGGAGCTGAGAAGTTGAACATGCCGTCGCCCGCCGTGATTTCGCGGTAGCCATCTGTCGGGCTCGCAGGTACCAACGATACGAATGGCTGTGAGAGTTGTGCTCCACCCACCGAGCCCTGGAAGGTGGCCGAACCAAAGGAATAGACGCCACCATCTGCTGCGACCAGCCAATAGCCGCCACCGGCCGCCGCTGTCATGGAGGTGACTGGCGCATTAAGCGGCTTGCCTCCCATGGAGCCCTGTAAGACGGCGTCGCTCATGACGCGACACAGGACCAGTAGGGTCGAAATGTGATCGCCCGAGATCAGGCGCCGGCGGCCTTCACGGCATGGGACGAATTGATCGACGCGGTCGCCTCTACCACGCCGACCGACCTGAAGGAGCAGGCCCGTACGGTCGCTCTTGCCAGCCTCGGACCGGCTGCTCCTGCTGTGCCGAGATCTGATGCGATGGTCTTCGCCGAACGGATGGTCGTCGATGTGGCATCCATGACCACCGATGTGCGAGCAGCGGGGCTGGCCGAACTCGGTGCCGGTGCCCCAGCCTTCGTCCTTGCCGTATGGACCGAGGACATGATGATTCGCGCCGGTGCCGCCTGGAGCGAGATGTTCGGCGAAGAATGGCATCTGATCCCGACTAATGCTGACAGCGATCCCTGGGTTGCTCACGAAAGATTTCTCCTCGAGGTGGCCAAACTGCGAGCCCTCGATCCGGTGACCTCCGAACTGGTCAGGCTCCGCGGGGCGAGAGCCCACAACTGCCGGCTCTGCCAGTCCCGCAGGAGCGTGAGTGCCATCGATCGAGCAGGTCGGAGTGATTTGTTCGATGACAGGGATCCGAGCGGTATCTCCGACGCCCTGGCCCTCCAGGTCGTAGATGCCTTCGTGTGGCAGCCGATCCAGTGGCCACCTGGGCTCGGCGAGCAGGTCGTGGACGCTCTGGGTCCTGCCGCCGCAACTGAGCTGACCCTCGATATCGTCCGCAATGCCGCGAATAAGATCGCGGTCGCCTTCGACGCGGACGACCCGCGGGTGGAGACGGGCGTCGAGTATTACGACATTGACGTGTCCACCGGGGAACTGCGCTACGACGTCAGCCCGGTCACGCCCGGGGCCTGAACGACCGGCTCGCGATGAGGTGAAATCCACCAGGCCAGCCGGATCGGAGCCCTTACGGTGCCGGCGTTCTAGGACAGGTCCGAACCCGTGGCCATCAACCGACCCAGACCTCCCGGAAACGCAGGAGATCACCGTGCCGGAGGTATTGGTCCTCCTCCGATCGTTCCAATGAGACGACCACGTCGCATGCACCTGCCGAGTCGTACGTCGACCAAACGACCTTTACCCAGCCGATTCCGGCATCAGCTTCATCCCGCGCGATCGTGAAGGAATTGCTGAATTCGTCTGCGAAGAAGGCCATACTTCCAGCGATGAGGCGCCCGGCGACCAACACCTCTTGCGAGCCTCCCTTCTCATGGGAGATTTCATCGACCTCAAAGACCCAGTTCCTTGCGGCCAAGAGGGCCTGGCGCCCCGCGCCAGTGATGAGCCATCGATCCTGGGGGTGCGATCGATCCATCCGAGACGCTGTCGCCGGTGCAGCTCAACTGGAAGTTCTTCACGGGTGGTCAATGGCGCGTCATAGAGGAACCAAATCGTCCCGGTATCCCGGTCGATCCCGGTCAGCTCCAGGAGATCTGCGTCGAGTCGTTCCACGATCAGAGCTTTGCACTACCCGGACAGGCCTACTTATGAAGCCTCTTGCCACCAACCCGCAGCGTTAGGGGACGGACAATGAAGCTGCCAGCTGCTCGGTCAGAAGCTCAAGGGAGCTGTGCAACTGGGCGAAGCGTCGCGGCCCGAGGATCTCTGCGATCCGCAGCTGGGCCGCCCCCGCCTCGGCGTAGATTGTCTGCTCGAGCCGCCTCCCCTTGGAAGTGAGTCGTATCACGCGGGCCCTTCCGTCCGCCGAATCGGGCACGCGCCCGAGGTACCCATGTCGTTCCAGGTGTCCAAGCAGATCGTTGACCGATTGTTTTGTGATCCCCGCCCGGTCCGCAAGCTGGCTTGGACGTAGTCCGTCGAGGCCCGGATAGCGCCAGAGCCCGACATGTGCGGCGTTCAGATCGTCGTATCCCGCCGCAACGACGCCTGCATACATCTGATCGCGGACCCACTGCCAGACGACGCGCAACATGGCGCCGACGTACCGGGGTAGCTCGCCGCTGGGGTGTTCCCCAGCGAAAGAATTGCTTGACATAGTCGTAAGGCTACCATACGATCTCATAATAAGGGTACCTGACTAACGGGTCCGGAGACAGGTTTCTACCAGGAGGTTGCCCGAAATGACGACAGCCGTAGTTGACTCCCCCGACAACGAGCAAGCGCAAGCATGGTGGTTCCTCGACACCTTGGTCGTTGAGCACCGCTGCGCACCCGAAATGGACACCGTCGTCCTCGAAATGACCTTGCCGGCGGGCTCGTCGCCCCCGTTGCACGTCCATGACGACCTCGACGACACCTGGTACATCCTCGAGGGCCAGATGGTCGTGCGCTGCGGCGACGAAGAGCTGGTCGTCGGAGCCGGGCACTGGGTCTCCATGCCCCGCGGCGTGCCGCACACGTTCCGAGTGATGGGTGAGCGCGAGGCGCGGATCCTGCTCGTGCACGACAACGCTAGCTTCCGTGATCTCATCCGCGCCGTCAGCACTCCAGCTACGGCGCGTGTCGTGCCGAGCCGCCCAATGTTTCCGCCCATGGACGAACTGGCGCGCGTTGCTGCGTCCCATGACCTCAGGCCAATCGGGCCCCCCATGAGCGCTGAAGACAGCCACACCGTCCTGGCCAACGCGAGCTGATTCGCGCGCGGACATCGAAGGGGGCATCACTGTGCGCGTGCAAGCTCTCGGGCATGTCGTCCTCAAGGTGCGAAACCTGCAACGCTCCGAGGACTTCTTTTCGGGCATGTTAGGCATGCCGATCATCTCGCGGATCTCGGATCCGGCCATGACCTTCTTTGCCCTGGGGACCTCAGGAAACCATCACGACTTCGCCCTGATGGAGGTCGGATTCGACGCACTATCGCCAGGCGACGACACCACTGGGCTTGCTCACGTGGCATTCAAGATCGGAGGTTCAGCCGAGGAGCTTGGTCTTGCGCGCCACTTGTTCGATGCCTCGGGGACCCGGGTCCTCTATGAGGCGGAGCGGAGCTCTTCCAGAAGCGTGCACGTGCTCGATCCGGACGGGAACGAGATCGAGCTATACGTTGATATCTCGGCTTGATCCCCAACGTAGCGAAAAATGCGCTCCGGTCCGGCGGTCTGGGATACCCGCACAATTTCGAAGGCTTAGCCAGCGATCACGATCCGGTGCCCAAAGTCCGCCTTTTCTAAGGCCAACAACTCCCCATAAGTCTCGTACCATTTTCCGGTCTCGAGATCCCGTCTAAGCCGTTCGACTCCGGGAAGAACAAGCTCAGGCGTCAGCGATGCGAACGTCGAGCTGGCCGATCGGACCTCTGGGTCAAGGTACATCTCGGGTCGCCGCCAGAAGGCTGCCTGGAATCCATCGGTGAAGTCGTGCGGGATCTCGAATGGTTTAACGGTGTGGGCACCCAGCAAATCGACGATGGACGTCAGCGAGGTGAAGCGACTGGTCTCCAGATCATCGATTGCCGGTACATAGTCCGTTGTAATCCAGAGCTTGCGTTGGTGGTTGGGGTCCCAGGTAAAGAGGACCTGTCGCCTGGCTACTCGACGCAGCTCCGCCAGTCCGGCGTTGAGATCTTCCCAGTGGTGCACGGTGAGAATCGCTAATGCCACATCGAAGGTTCCGTCATCGAAGGGGAGATGCTCGGCCACCCCTCGGATGCGCCGCCGACCCGAGTGTTGAGCGAGCATGACACTCGAGGGCTCGAGGGCAACGACCGGACGATCTGAAGGTTCGTAGGATCCCGCTCCCGCACCAACGTTGAGAATGCTCGATGCCGACCCGACTGCCTCATGTATGGCGGCACTCAGTCTTGGATCAGGACGCCGCTTGGAATGGTATCCGATGCCGATTCTGTCGTACTCAGGAAAGTTTCCGTGATCGCCGACCGTCACAGATACCAGTTTCCCGCATCCGCTACGAACACGGGCACCACCCTGTCCCGGCGAACTGAGGCCGCCAGTCAGGGTCGCCGACGGAGCCAAGTAACTTCTGAGGGGTGCTCAAGCAGATCGCACAGCGAGTCGCTGAGGGCGAGACGGTCACGTTTCGGCCCACCGGGAACTCGATGGTTCCGCTGGTTCATAGCCGTGACGAGGTGGTCGTCTCCCCGGCTGACCCGGAGCAAGTCGAGGTGAGCGACATCGTCCGCGCGAAGGTTGCAGGAAATGTCTGAACCGACTGCCGAGGCCAAATGACCTCCACCTCGCTCATATGCGACGACTCCGCCAACCGGCATACGTCTGATGGACGACACGATTCTGAGCTGGACTGCCGGATTACGAGAAGGGAGACGTAATGGACATCATCAACTTGGGCGCGACGGACGGACTGCCCCCAGTGGACTGGGCGAACGTCCTCGAAAAGCTGGACGCCGGATCGGCGCCGGCTCCAGACGCCCATAACGCTCGCACGACGTGGCTCTCGACGGTGAACGCGGACGGGAGCCCCCACGTGACTGCGGTCGGTGCGCTATGGCTGGACGGAAGCTTCTGGTTCCAGACCGGATCGCGTACCCGGAAGGGCCGCAATGTCGCCCGCGATTCGCGCTGCTCGATAGCGGTGTCGATCCTCGATGCAGACGTCGTCGCCGAAGGTGAAGCAGAGCGGGAGACCGACCCGGGCACACTCACGCGCCTTGCCAGGGCCTGGGCGGACCAGGGGTGGCCCGCCGAACTCGATGAGACCCGGACCGGCATCACCGCCCCGTTCAACGCGCCGTCGCAGGGGCCACCTCCGTGGAACGTCTATCGCATCAAGCCACATTCGGTGACCGTGACACTGGGCTCCGAGCCAGGTGGGTTGACTCGTTTCAGGTTCTAACCTCAGCCGAGCGAGAGCCCTCCCGGCCTCGCCGATCGATGAGGATTGCGAGTTGGCACTCCGCTAGTCCTGCGGATCTTTCGGCCCCAGACCAGAGCGCACAGATAACGTCCCGGTCTCGGCGACTGGGGCAGTCTGGAACCACCAGGAGTCGACCCTGATTCGGCATTCAGGGAGCTACCCGACTAGGCCCTACTTCGCAAGACACTGTTGGGGTGGTCGCTGTTTGCGGTTCGGCCGGGGACACTTCCCCTTTCAGGCAAACGTCAAACCGCTTCTCTTGCGTTCGGGGAACTCTGACCTCACTTGGTATATCGAGCGGCTAGTCAACTCCTGCGTTGTTGGAGCGGCAGAAGGTCGAGACGATCGCTGCAACGGACGAGCCGACATAGACACCAGGAGACCACCCAGTAGTGCCGGCTACATCACCCCCGTCTGGCGACCTTGCACAGAGTCCGTCCAGTCGGTATCGCTCCGATCGGACGATTCCGGTCGGCCTTGGTCTGGACCACTTGACGAGGAGGCCGAGGAGGGCGCCGGACGACCCAGGAGGTACCCTTGCGCCTCGTCGCATCCGACGCGGCGAACGATCTCCAACTCGGTATTGGTCTCGACCCCCTCGGCAACCACGTCCAACTTGAGGTTGTGGGCAAGATCAACCATGGCGGACACGATGGCAGAATCCCGCCCAGCATCGCCCAACCCAGAGATGAAGCTGCGATCGACTTTCAGCATATCGATGTGCAGGCGACTGAGGTAGGCGAGAGAGGAGTAGCCGGTCCCGAAATCATCAATGGCGAGGCGCACCCCGGTGTGTTTGAGCTCAGCGAGAATCTCATCCGTGCGACTGTCCTCGGTCACGATAACGGACTCCGTGATCTCCAACGTGACCGCCTCCGGGCAGAGGCCAACTTCAGCCAGGGTGGTGGAGAGGAACTTGCTTAGACCCTTGTCGCTCAGTTGGCGCCCCGAGAGATTTATCGCTACCCCCACTCCGGGCGAACCGACCCGGCGCCAGCGGGCACAGTCGGCCACGGCTTGGGCGATCACCCATCGCCCGATGGGTACGATCATCCCGCTCTCTTCGGCCAGGGGGATGAATTCATCGGGGGGCACGAAGCCGAAGCGGGGATGATCCCAACGGGCCAAGGCCTCCATGGAGGT
>DATNLP010000226.1:0-2770 GCA_035602795.1 Acidimicrobiales bacterium
GTGGCCACTGCGATCTTGTGGTGGTAGCGGACCCGCCGGCCTCGCAGGAGCTCGCTGTAGATCGCGTCGCGGACCAGGGCGTTGCTGAAGGCATAGCGGTCGCCGATCTCACTGATGCGGCGGAGCAACCGCGACTCCTCGGCCCGGTCGAAGGCGTCGAGGCCCTCATCCGGGGTGAGCTCCGCCGCCTCGGCCACAATGCCCGCCTCGCACTCGGGGCCCGCCACCGCCGCCACCTGCAGCAGGTAGATGACGTCCTCGGGCAGGCGCGAGACGCGACGGGCCACGAGCTCGCGGATGGCCTCCGGTGGTGCCAGGTTGGGCAGCACCGGGGCGTCGCCCCCGCCACTCCCGGCGCTGTCGCTGTACCCGATCTGCCGCAGGAGCTCGTCGAGGAAGAGCGGGTTGCCGTCGGTCAACCGGAACAGCTGCGGGACCAGGTCCGGCGACGCCCCAGCCGCGCCGCCGACCAGCTCCACGACCGCTTCGCGGCTCAGACCCTTGAGGTGCACCGTCTCGACCGCATGCTCGCCGCGGCCGTCCAACAGCAAGGAGCGCTGGCGGTGTTCCGGCGGCACCTCGGTGTCGATGTAGATCCCGATCACCCCCAGCTTCGCCGCGTCGACGTTGCGCAGCACGTGACGGAGAAGGAGGAAGGTCGGCTGGTCGGCCCAGTGCAGCTCGTCGACGACGAGGAGGATGGCCCTGCCCGCCGACATCTCGTTCAGCGTCGCCGTCACCGCCTCGAAGAAGCGGAAGCGTTCGCTCTCGGGGTCTCCCGCTTCCTCCTCGAGTGGAGGCGCGTATTCCCGCAGGCGCAGCACGAGCCTCGACAACTCGGTCAGTTGCCAGTCGGGCATGTCGCCGATGCGGTCAGCCGAGAGCGACTGGAAGTAACGGCCGAGTGCCTCGGCGAAGGGCTGGAACGGGGCCACCGGGTCCTCGTCGCAGCGCCCCCATAGGACCAACGCGCCGTCGCCCTCGGCGGCGCGGGCCAGCTCGGCCACCAGCCGCGTCTTTCCGATGCCGGCGTCGCCTTCCACCAGCAAGAACCGGCCGTCACCGCGCCGCACCGCGGTCCACCAGTCCTGGAACTGCGACCATTCGCGTTCGCGCCCGATCAGCGGCCCCTCGTTCGGTGAGGTCGGCACCCGGACGCGGTACTCGGGAACGAGCACCGGCACCTGTTCGGCCTCGACCGGCGCAGCCGGGCCAGCCTCGGGCGGGACGGGGAAGTCGAGGGCGGGGTCGTGGGTGAGGATGGCGTGCTCCATCCAGCTGACGTCGTGCCCCGGCTCAATGCCGAGCTCCGCCACCAGAATGGAGCGCAGGTCCTGGAAGACCCGCAAGGCGTCGGCCTGGCGCCCGGAGCGGTAGAGCGCCAGCATGCGTTGCGACCACAACCGCTCCCGCATCGGGTGGGCGCTGGTCAGCGTCTCGAGCTCGCCCACGAGTACCTGGTGGTCGCCCATGGTGAGGCCGGCGTCCATCCGCAGTTCAACCGCCGCGAGGAGGAGTTCCTCCAGCCGGCGCGCCTCGGCCCGGGCGAAGGGTTCGTCGCGCACCTCACTGTAGGCGGCACCCCGCCAGAGGTACTCGGCCTCCCGGAGCCGGCGGGTGCACTCGGTGGGGCGGTGCTGGCCCAACATCCGCCGGGCCACGGTCACCAGTTGCTCGAACCGGTGGGCATCGGTGAGCTCGGCGGCAATCTCGAGCGCGTAGCCCGGATGCCGGGTCACGATGAGGTCGTCCGGCGCACCCGCCTCGCGCAGGCGCTTGCGCAGCCGCGAGATGGTCGAGCGGAGCGCGATCTCGGCACCGTCCCCCTGGTGGTCGACCCACAGGGAGTCGACCAGCCGGTCGACCGAGACCACGAGATTGCGGTCGATGAGAAGCCGCGCCACCAGGGACCGCGCCTTGGCGCCCCCCAGGTCGATCACCCGGCCCGCCCAGGAGATCTCGACCGGGCCGAGGACGCGGATCTCCAACCCCGGGCCCGGGACGGCGGTGGGCGCGTCCGGATTCACCCCGTCCTCCCCTTCATACCCGGGCACTTCGGCTCACCCGACTCCCACCTGGCACGATGCTAGGCGTACACCGCAACCGTCATTGGAGGAACGGGTGGCCGGGGGGAGTTGCACGACTCGACCATGCCCCTAGGGAGCCGCCTGCTCGAGAACGTGGTGCGGATGCGACCGACGGAAGGCGCGCGCGGTGTAGCCGGTGAGGACGACGTCTTCCAGGGCGCGGACCGACGCGCTCCTGGGCAGGTTGAGGATGGGCCCCAGTTCGCCGACGTAGTGTCCCGCACCCATCCGGCGCAGCAACTCGGTGTCGCCGTTGGCCAGCTCCCGGTACACCTCGATCTGGCCGGACTCGACCAGGTAGATGAGGTCGCCCCGCTCGCCCTGGCGGAACAGGATGTCGCCCGCCCCGAGACGCACCTCCTCGGGCGGGCGGTCGGCATCGGTGAAGCGCGGCACCAGCTCGACCACCCGGTCGGCCAGTTGGCTCACGCGGTCGTCATGGGTCGAGACCACAATGATGCGGCCCGGACTGGCCAGGTCGCGCAAGAGGCGGAGGATCCCTTCCACCTGAATGTGATCCAGGTGCGCCGTGGGCTCGTCCGCCAGTATCAAGGGCGGGTCGTGCACCAGCGCCCGGGCGATGGCCACCCGCTGCTGCTGCCCACCCGACAACTGAGCCGGGCGGTGGTGCGCCCGTTCCGAGAGCCCGACGGTGTCGAGTAGCTCGGCGGCCCGGGCCCGGG
>DATNLP010000141.1:0-4549 GCA_035602795.1 Acidimicrobiales bacterium
CGACCTGTCGCCGCCACAAACGAGAGGTCCACTCCTCGAGCCCGTCCAGCAGCTCCGGCGTGATGTAGCGATCACGGGTCGGCACAATGAGCTGGACCGGCACGTCGGTGTGGCGCACTTCGGGATGACGCAGCCGCGGCAGCACGTTGGACCGATAGAGGTTGACGCCGTGCGCGAAGTCGGCGCCGAACGTGCGTGCAGGCCACTCCTCGTCCGTTGGCACGCGCTCGACGCGGTGCAACCTCGATGTCCAGAGCGCCGTGGCCCGCTGGTTGCGCGTCGTGAGCTCTGGCACGAACGGAAGGTGGAAGTACGCGATGTACCAGGAGTGCAGGGCCTGGCGCACGGTAAGCCGCAGATTCGCCGGACGCAGCGTGCGGTGGCGCCGAGCCCACAGCGCAGCGTGGTCGAGCGGCGGACCCGATATGGAGGTGTAGCTGGCAAAGCGGTCGGCCAGCCCCTTGGTCGTCACGGCCTCCCAGCCCTGGATCGATCCCCAGTCGTGCGCCACCAGGTGGACCGCCGCGTCCGGACTGGTGGCGTCGAGGACCGCGACCAGGTCATCGACGAGGAGCGGCAGCGCGTAGTCGCGGCGCGTTCGGGGCACGTCGGATCGGCCCGCGCCGCGTACGTCGTAGGAGACGACACGGCAGTCTGCCGACAGGCGCCGGACCACCGGTGCCCACACCGCGCTCGTGTCGGGGAAGCCGTGGAGCAGCACGACTGTCGGCCGCCCGCGCTCGCCCCACTCCGTCACGGAGAGGGACAGCCCGTTTCCCCGAACCCGCCGTTCGTCGGTCACGCCTCCAGTGAAGCCGCTACCAGCCCGCGTTGTCGAAACGGCGGGCGTGTGGCGGGGACTACCTCGGGCTGGGTGGTGTGACCGCTGCTCTCAGCTCCATAAGCGCCCCTTCGAGCTCGGCGGCGCGGTTTCGCCTCGCCGCGTCGGCCGCGGCGAGTTGGTCCCCGGTGGGGTGCTGACCGCCGGAGCGCATCAGGTGGTCGGCCTCGACGGCGAAGGCGAGGCCCCGCAAGCTCTCGGCACATCGGGTGCACATCCCCCGGGTGATGTCGTCGGGTGCGGAATCGGCGCACCGTTCGAGCCCGTCGACGGCCTCGTCCACCTGCACGCCGACGTTGGCCCGGCGTTGCTGATCGTCCGCCTCGGTTTGCGACAGCACGAGGTCGCGGGCCAGTTCCGCCGCGGCGATGGCGGGCCGCACCGAGCGCTGCCAGTCGGCCTCCCTGCCCTGGCGCTTCGAGCGGGCGATGAGCAGCGCCACGAGGCCTGCGGCCAGGACGACGACGACGGCCAGGAGGATCCATCCCCACGGCGTGGAGCTGGACGACGAGGATGCGGCCGCCTTGGTCGAGGTGGTTGTCGGGTGCTCCGTCGTCGTGGTGGTCGGGCGGGCACGGGTCGTGGTCGTGGTCGGGGCCGACGTCGTGGTGGTGGTCGAGACGGTCGTGGGGGGCGTGGTGGTTGTGGTCGTCGTCGGAGCCGTGGTCGTAGTGGTGGTGGTTGTGGTGTCCTGGGCCCACGCCCCGTCCTCGAGGGTGCCGAGCGCCACCGGTATCGCCGTGAGCACGGCCACCAACGCGGTGGCGGCCAGCCTGCGACGTCCCGGGTGCATGGTGGCAGCCTACGGAGCCGGATCCGCCAGTTCGGGGATCGTGGCGGCCTCTCGGCGGACTCATGAGATGCTCCCGATTGGACTATCGCTCCTGCCTGGGCAGACGTAGATTTGCGTCGTGCGCCAGCTCTCCAGGGGGACAGCAGGTGGCGCGCCGCGCCTTGCGGAGGACCGAACGTCGTGACAGTGACACCGGAGGGTTCCGAGCGTCGCCAGCTGACCGTCATGTTCACCGACCTGGTGGGGTCGACCGAGTTGGCATCGGTGCTCGATCCCGAGGATTGGCACGACGTGCTCAACGCCTACCAGCATCGGGTCGCCGCCATCGTCACTGCTCACGGCGGGGTGATCGCCCAGTTCCAGGGCGACGGTGCGGTGGCCTACTTCGGTTACCCCGAGGCGCTGGAGTCCGCCAGCCGGGACGCGCTGTCGGCCGGGCTGGCCATTGTCGAGGACATCGTGCGCCTCGGCACCGAACTGTCGCCGGACCTGGGCATCAGCGACCTCCAGGCCCGCGCCGGCATCCATACGGGTGAGGTGCTCGTCGCCGCGGTCACGGCGGGTGGGCCCGAGCGCCTGCCGGACCTGTGGGGACAGGTGCCGAACATGGCCGCCCGCCTGCAGGCGGTCGGCGCGCCCGGCCAAATCGTGATCAGCGCCGCCACCGCCCGTCTCGTGGCGGGGTTCTTCGAGCTGGAGTCGCTGGGGACTCTGGCGTTGAAGGGCATCGGCGAGCCCGTGCCGGGCTTCCTGGCCCTACGGCGTAGTTCCGCCCGGAACCGCCTCGAAGCCCGTCCGCTGACGGCCTTCGTACCGCGCACCCGCGCCTTGACCTGGCTCGCGGCGCACTGGGGCTACGTGGAGGGTGGGCGTGGCCGTCTGGCCCTGATCTCGGGTGAGCCGGGGATCGGCAAGTCGCGCCTCCTTCTGGAGTTCAGCACGCAGCTCCAGGAGCGAGGTCACGTCGTGCGCACCATCGTGTGCAGCCGCCGCGGCTCTCTCAGCCCGCTCCAGCCGTTCGGCGACGTCATGGGGCAGGTCCCGGCCACACCGCAGGAGGCGTCCGCCTGGGCCCAGGACCTGGTCACTGGCTCAGGCCCGCTGCTGCTGGTCGTCGAAGACGCGCACTGGGCCGACCCCAGCACCATCGAAGCCGTCCACGTGATCGCCCGCACCGGTGCGCCCGTCCTGGTACTCATGAGCGCGCGTCCCGAGATCGCCGACGACCCGAGCGTCACCCCGGACGCCCAGCTCACGCTGGACCGCCTCAGCGCCGACGACGCCCGCGAAATGCTCGACGGTCTACCCGAGGCCGCGGAGCTCAAGCCCGACGTGCGCGACGCGCTCGTGTTTCGGGCCGATGGTGTGCCCCTGTTCCTCGAGGAGCTCGCCCGGGGACTGTCCGACGGGAGTGCAGCTTCGGACAGCGCGCTGCCCACGACCCTGTCCGAGGTGATCACGGCCCGCCTCGACCGCCTCGGCGAGGCCAGGCGGGTTGCCCAGGCGGCGGCAGTGATCGGCCGCACCTTCGACCGGGAGCTGTTGGCGGCCGCCACCGATCTCGACCAATCGACCCTCGACGCCGATCTGCACCGGTTGATCGAGCACGCCGTCATGGAGCCGACCTCCAAGCACGAGGAGTTCCAGTTCCGCCACGCCCTCTTCCATGAGGCGTCGTACCGGTCCGTGTTGCGGGCCGACCGGGTACGGGTGCACGGCGCCGTCGGCGACGTGCTGGTGTCGAGCGGGCGATCGCGGGCGCACCCCGAGATCGCCGCCTTCCACCTTGGCGCGGCTGGGCGGGCCAGGGAGGCCGTCCCACTCTGGAAGGAGGCGGCCCGCACCGCACGCCAGAATGCCCGCTTCCGGGAGGCGGCCGGCCACGAGCGTGAGGTGCTGGCGCTCGTCGGCCAGTTGCCCGAGGAGGAGCGGGACGCCACCGAGCTGAAGTCCCGCAGCCGCCTGGTCATGTGCTTGACCGCGGTCGACCAGAGTGCGCCCGAAGCGCTGGAGGAATCGCGCCGCGTTGAGGAGCTGGCGCGTCAGCTGGGTGACCGCTCCATCCTGCTGCGCAACTACATGGTCCTCGTCCCGTGGTGGCAGGCCAGCGCCGAGTACCAGACGATCAACAAGATCCTGGTCGAGGCGCGGACGGAAGCCGAGGCGCTGGGCGACGACTGGGCGCTGCAGCTGATCTCGACCTACGAGGCCACGACGCGGATTTGGCAGGGGATGGTCCGTGAGGGCTTGGAACAGATCCGTGGGTCCTACGCCTCGAGCGGGCTGCCCCTCGAGGCGAGCCTGCGCGAGCTGCCTCCCATGCGGTCGGTCGAGCTGATGGCGCTGGCCGCGCCGCGCAGCGCCACCGCGTTGGCCTGCTGGCTGAGCGGCGCATCCACCGAGGCGTCGCGGATTGCGGACGACGTCCTGCGGTGCACGACCGAGCGGCAGGTGCCCCAGGCACAGGCGGTGGCCGCCGTCACCGCGGCCATCATGGCGCAGCTCGACGGCGAGCGGGAGGTCGTGGTCAAGCTGGCCGGCGAAGCGCTGCACGTGGCGGACGAAGTCAGCACCAGGCAATGGCGGCAGTGGGCGCGGTCGCTGCAGTGGTGGGCGGGCGAGGGCATAGAGGAGCCCGAGCTTCCCGGGCCGCTCCTCGGTCCCTACTTCAAGATGCTCCTGGCCGACGACGAGCGTGTGGAGGTCGAGCGCGCGCTCGCGCTCCTGTCGGACGCCTTGGTCACCGCCCGCGCCACCGGCGAACGGTTCTGCGAGCCCGAAATCCTCCGCGTCCGCGGGAGCCGCCATTTCGTGGCGGGGCGGACCGACGAGGCGGCGGCGGACTACAACGCCGCCGTCCTGCTGGCTCGGGAACAGGGCTCGCGCCTGTTGGAGCTACGTGCGCTCACCGATTG
>DATNLP010000229.1:0-8653 GCA_035602795.1 Acidimicrobiales bacterium
TCGGATTCGGGTTTATCGACCCTGATCTGCGCATCGTACGGCTGAACGAGATGCTGGCCGCCGTCAACGGTTCATCTGTGCACGATCAGGTCGGACTGAAGGTGGCTGAGGTGATTCCGCAGATCTGGCCTCAGCTCGAGCCGGTCTGTCGACGCGTACTGGAGGCCGGCGAATCCGTTGTCAACATCGAAATCTCGGGAGAAATAAGGGCAGAACCGGGCAAGGTTCACCATTGGCTCACGAGCTGCTACCCGGTTGTGACCGATGGTCAGATGATAGGCATCGGTGTGGTGGTCTTTGATATCACCGAACGCAAGCGTGCAGATGCCGAGTTGCGTGCTTTCGAGAGCCGACTCCGCCAGTCGGAGCGCCTTGAGAGCCTTGGCCAACTCGCCGGAGGGGTTGCCCACGACTTTAACAATCTGCTGACAATTATTTTGAACTACGCCGCATTCGTGGCTGAAGAAGTCAACGATCGGCCGGCGGTTCTTACGGACGTTCAGCACATCCAACGCGCTGCCGAACGCGCGGTGGAGCTCACCCGGCAATTGCTCATCTTCGGACGCGGGGACATCACCGAGCCTGAAGTGCTTGACCTCAACGCCGTCGTAGCGGACGTGTACAACTTGCTGGCGCGGAGTATCGGGGAGCACATCGAGCTGCGGGTCGTAACAGGAAGCAATGTGCGCAACATCCGAGCCGACCGCGGTCAGATCGAGCAGGTGCTCCTCAATCTGGCGGTGAACGCCCGCGACGCAATGTCTGACGGTGGAACGCTCACAATCGAAACGGATCTCATCGAGCTCGACGAGATCTATAGCCAACTTCATCCTGAGCTCACCCCCGGCCACTACGTCGAACTAGCCGTGAGCGATGTGGGCACCGGTATGAGTCCGGAGATCGCAAGCCACATCTTTGAACCGTTCTTTACGACCAAGCCCCAAGGCGAAGGGACCGGCCTCGGATTGGCCACTGTCTACGGCATCGTCTCCGATGCTGGTGGCACCGTGAACGTCTATTCCGAGGAAGGAATCGGAACGACCTTCCGCCTCTATTTTCCACCGACTGATCTTGACGCCACGACAAGGCCAACCGGCCTGGATTCCATCGCGACCGGGCTCGGCGAAACGATCCTTATCGTAGAAGACGAGCCTTCAGTTCTGGAGGTTGCTTCGCGGATCCTCCGTCAAAATGGCTATCTGACGCTGGAGGCTGCCAACTGCGACGACGCTCTGTCGCTAGCGGCCTCGAACGATTTCCAGCTCCTCCTGACCGACTCTGTCATGCCAAACATGTCCGGCCCTACGTTGGCCCAACACATCGAAGAACTGAGGCCCGGCCGACCTGTTCTCTACATGTCCGGTTATAGCGGTGGCGTGTTGAGCCCACAGCGCGTGCTCGACGAGGGATTGGCCTTTCTCCAAAAGCCGTTCAATCGGCATCGCCTCCTAGAAAAAGTACGCGCCACCCTTAGCGGGCCTCCTGCTGGCTCACCCAAAGGGCAGTGATCTCGTCAGATACGGGCGCCCGCGCGCAGATCAGGGTGCTCGTGGTTGACGACCACGAGATGGTTTTGGAAAGCCTCGTACGGAACCTCGATCGACAGTCTGATATCACCGTCGTGGCCGGCGCCGTCGACGTCAGTGGCGCCCTTACCGCCGTAGCAACCCATCAGCCAGATGTCGTAGTGATGGACTACAACTTGCCCGACGGCGATGGTGCTTCGGCAGCCCGGCAAATCACACAACGCTGGCCGAGCACGCGCGTCATCTTGCTTACGGGCTTAAGTGACGATGCCGCCGTCTTCGAGGCGGCTTGGGGCGGCTGTTTAGGGTATTTGGAGAAGACGAGCGCTTCGACCGAGCTCGTCGATATGGTTCGCCGCGTCCGCACCGGCGCGAACGAGCTGCCCTTGAGTCGATTGGATCGACTACCGCAACTGAAGGACTTGGTCGTCCATTACCAACCTGTGGTCAATCTTACGAGCACCGAAATCGTGGGCTTCGAGGCACTTGTGCGCTGGAACCATCCTACAAGGGGACTGCTGGAACCGGAAGAGTTCATTGGACTGGCCGAGCAGACATCCTTCATCGTAGATATCGATGAATACGTTCGCTACGAGGCATGCAGACAGGCGGCGGAATGGAATCGTCGCTTCGCGCGAGATCCAGCTCGGTTTATGAGCGTCAATGTGTCGGGACGCGAGTTGCGATTACCAGACCTGGCCACTCGGATCCTTCAGACCCTGGACGACGTTGCTCTCGATCCGAAAGCATTGATGGTGGAGGTGACGGAGACATTTCTCATTGGCGATGCCAAGCAGAGTTCTCACAGCCTGAAAGAGCTCAGCGAAGCCGGCGTTCTGATAGCGCTCGACGACTTTGGTACTGCTTATTCGTCACTTGAGTACTTGAGGCGATTCCCTGTCGACGTCATAAAACTCGATAAGTCCTTTACGTGTGACCTGCCATCCGGCGAGCGAGGATTGAGACTTGCTCATGCCGTGGGACAACTCGCGACCGGAATGGGCGCAGTCGGCGAGGCCGAGGGCATTGAGACTGAAGAGCAGGCAACTTGTCTGCGCTCGCTTGGGTGGCAGCTCGGTCAGGGCTATTACTTCTCCCGCCCGGTTGACTCGCATTTAATCGAATCTCTGCTCCAGCCATAACACGTTACCAATCATGAGGTCCATGCAATTAGGCCACCTATGCCTACTAACCGGCCACGTGTCACGTTGTCAGAGCGGTCGGCATTAGCTGTATCACCGCCGGTTGTCGCTCTCGCTCGGGCCGATTCCGAGGCGATGGGCGAGGGTGGTCAGCTCAGCCCGCCGGCGTGCGCCGGTCTTGTCACGGATCCGCTCGAGGTGTGAGTGCACGGTGGTCGTGGCGATGAAGAGTTGCGCCGCGATGTCTTGATCCCTCTCCCCGGCCGCCAAAAGTGCCAACACGTCGCGCTCACGTTTGGTGAGTTGATACTCCGAGGCCGACTTCTCGGCCCGGAGCAGGTACGACGCCAGGGTCGGCGAGACGTAGGTGTCGCCGGCGGCCACCGTCCGTATGGCTCGCGTGATCTCGTCGGCATCGGTCTCCTTGGTCAGGTAGCCCACCGCGCCGGCGGCGATTGCATCGATGACGTCCTCTGGAGTGCCAGCCGCTGATACCACCAGCGCTCGGTAGCCCGCGGCACAGACGTGGGCCACACCAGCGGATCCGTCGATTCCCGGGAGGTGAAGGTCGAGGAGCACCACGTCGACCGGGGACTGCAGCTTGTCGAAGTCCTCGATCGATTTCGCCTCCCCGATCAGCTCGAGGTCCTCGGCATTGTCGACCACCATGGCCAATCCCTGCCGATACACGGGATGATCGTCGACGATGGCTACGGAGATCATGTCGGCCCCCACAGTGTCACTTTGGTTCCTTTCCCGGTCGTTGACTCGATTTCGGCCCAGCCACCCACTTCCGCCATCCGCCGAACGATGGATTCGTCGGTACCGAATCCTGCTCGTTGGCTCGGATCGAAGCCAGCCCCTTTGTCGTGGATGGCCACCTGGACGCCGCCGCCAGTGCTAGAGATGCTCACCTGCGTATGGGGAGTGCCGGCATGCTTGCGAACATTGGTGAGCGCCTCGTTGGCGGCCTCCTGCAACGCTCGCCGGACCCGAGGAGCGGGCTCGGTCGCACCCTTGACCGACAAGTCGATGTCGAGCCCGAAGCGGCCGTGCTCCCTGACCAACGAGCTGATCGCCTCGACCAGGGTGCCTTCTGGTCCCATCGTTCCAGCCAGCTCGTCCTCAAGACGCTGCGCTTCCCCTCGCGCCAGTGTTCGGACTCCGGTGAGATCGGCGTAACGTCCGCTCCCGACGGTCTCGAGTGTCTGCAGTGCTCCGTCGTGGAGCAACCGCAGCTGGCGGGAGCGCTCCCGCTCTGAGGCGAGCACCCGCCCTTCTTCCACCGCGGCGGCCCGAGCGGCCTCGAGCCGGCGGGCTCCATTGCGGATCTGGCGCACGAACACCTGCCCCACGGCGAAGCACGATGCCATGCCGACGCCGTTGACGACACGGTCGGTCGAACGGGCGGCGAAGGTCGCACCGGCCACACTGATGAGCCCTGCGGTCGCGGCGTCGGGGAGGAGGCGCCCGTCGCCAACGGCCTGGCCCGCCACCGCATTGGCGGCGAAGCTCCACGGTGCCCAGTTGATCCACGTCGTGAGGTCCTCGTCGAACAAATTGGCTCTCCCAGCCATTAGCAGCGTCATTGCGGTCGCAGCGTCGACGAGGTGGCCTCGGCGGGAGAAGCGATAGTCGTCGCGTCGTATCGATCGGACCAGCCAGGCCGACTCCGCCAGGCCTATTCCCAGCTGGGCGACGGCTGCGGCGCGGCTGCGGTAGCGCCGTCGACCAGCGATCAGCGCCGCCACGCCGGTGGCCAGTCCGGACCAGCGCCAGGCCATGAACAACGTGAAGATGGTCCGGTCCGCCTCAGCACGCTCGTCGGTGAAGACGCCTCGGCCAGGGGATGGGACCGGGTCGAGCCAACCCGGGGTGGCGTCTGCCTCGAAGGTGACCCCAGCATCCATTGGGGGGACAGCGGCCGACCGTTCGGGCGACAGGTCAGCCGCGCTCCCGGATTCGGCCACGTCGCTGACGGTGAGAGTCACCCGGACACCACCGTGCTCCTCGGACCAGGCCTCCACGCGACCCGAAATCCGGGCCAGCAGCGGCCCGAGGGCCGCGAGTCGACGCTCGTAGAGCGAACCGGAGCCCGGAACGAACCCGCCGGCGTGATGGCGGATGGTCACCGAGACGTCACCGGCGTCCGAGACCGCTCGAACGACCGCTCGCTCGGCACCGGCGAACTCCCGCGCGGCCAGCAGCGTGATGTGGACTGCCTCGCGAAGCGGTGCGACGGCGCGATCAGGGACGTCCCCGACCAGATCGGCCGTGACGAGCTCGACACTGAGACCGAGTCCACGGACGGACTCTGACATTTCGTACAACGCACGGTCGAGCCCCGTGGGAATCTGGCCTTTCGTCCGGAGGATGTGGCGCAGCCGGCCTGCCTCCTGGCGCGCCAGCGCCCCCGCCGTCGCTGCATCACTGCTCGCGGCGAGCTCATTGAGGACCGCGATGGTGGATTGATGGACCACCCGATGGTGGT
Source organism: Acidimicrobiales bacterium (assembly GCA_035602795.1). Classification (GTDB taxonomy): domain Bacteria; phylum Actinomycetota; class Acidimicrobiia; order Acidimicrobiales; family RAAP-2; genus Bog-473. The sequence continues at coordinate 5,160 of DATNLP010000229.1, forward strand.
GGCTCCGCTCGGCCTCGGCGGCCGCCTCCTGAGCCTGCTCGAGCGCTGCCGCCGCCGCCTCGTCCTGAAGGCGGGCGTAGCGCCGGTGCGCCGCTACATAGAGGCTGCAGGCGATGTGCATTCCGGTCCAGCTGATGACGTCGTTGAGCGCGAGGCCGAGGCCGGCCACGTGGCGGTCGCGGCCTCGGGCGCGAAGCCCGGTGGCGAGTGCCACACCGGCCAGCAGCCCGACCGCTGCCGCCCGTTCCGCGGGGATCTCCGATGAAGATGCGCCGAGCGCAGACCCGATGGCGACGTTCTTCATCCAGGGCGCCGCGTCACCGCTGCCGAGCCCGACCGCCGAAGCAGCAAGCCCTCCTGCTGAGGAAACGGTATCGACCCACATCCCGCGTCGGTCCCGGAAGCGGCCCGCCGCAAGGAGCCGGCGAGCGAGCCAGGCCGACTCTGCGGTGGCGAGTGCGAGCACGACAAACTGCATCTTTGGTCGGCCGAAGCGGCGGCGGTCGCCAATCACCATCAGCGTCGAGAAGGACAGCTGTGCCGCGCGCGCCGCCACAAAAAGGCGGGCAATCGATCGTTCGGCCTGCTCACTGGCCGACCCCGTCGCTCCCGGCCCGGCCATTGCGCCAGTTTAGGACGGAAAGCCGTTCATCCGCAGAGTCGATCGGGCCGCTCCTATCCACGCGCCCGGGACAGACACGACAGGCGACGGTCGGACGCGAAACTGGCCCCCGGCGATGCCGGGGGCCAGTTCTTGGGGGGATTGTGTGGGTCAGTCGCTGCCGTTGTTCTGATCCAAGTAGGCCTCCATCTGGGGCCCATAGGCCGGGCACAGGACGGACGTGGCGGCGAGCAAGATGACGGCCATGTCCTGATCGTCAATACCGTAGGAGTTGTTCGCCGCGCCTGAGGCCGCATCGTTAATGGTTTCCGCCACGGAGTTGCCACCTTCGAAGTCACTGCAGGCCGCGTTTCCGACACTCAGCAGCACGGAGTCCGACAGGGAGGGCAAATTGCCGCCCTGACCGTCCACTTCATTGAGGTACTGGGTGTCCGTGGTGCTGTAGGCCGGGGTGGGGTTGGTCGTTGGGATGGGGCTGCAACAGACGGGGTGGATGACGGCTGGGGAGGATCCGGGCTTAAGCAGGAGCACGCCGGCCACAGCGAATACCACCACGGCGGCGGCGATGCCGATCACCACGGCCCACTTGGTCTTGCTGGGCTCATTGTCCTGAGACGGAGTGAAAGGACCGAAGTCCCCTCCAGCACTCCCCGGCTGCGTGACGGTGGGGTTGCCGTAAGGCGTCCCGTATCCCGTCGGGGGAACCGTGGTCTGGGTTCCAGCTGCTGCGTATGGTTGGTAGGTCATCGTGTGCTCCTTTATTTCGAGGTGTGAACTGATGACCTCACGTTGCGCCTTCTGCTGAATCGATACGAGAGTGCGAATGACCCAATCGCACAGGGGTAGAGGTATCCATTCGAGTTCGGTAGAGCTGACCGGGCCCGTGGGTCGGAATACCCACGAAGCCCCTTTAGCGGCGTGTGACGCCTGCATCGAAGCCGATTCGGTGGGTCGAGCGAGGTGGGATGAGGCGTCGCGTACTTTCTTGACAGGAGACCGCCGCCACACCGCGGCGTGGTGGAGTTAGTTCGCGGGCGTCAGATGCAAGCGTCGGTAGCCGGCGGACCGAACCAACTGTCTCGGTCCAGTTGCGCGCTTACCCCGACAGGGCGCTCGACACGATCCGACCCAACGCAGCCCACACATCGGCCGACGGGGTCTCCTGGCAGGTCACCACGATGGCCCCGCTGGCAAGGGTGACATCCACGGGAGCCCCGTCGAACGGCTCATCGGCCGCTCGCAATACGAGATCCGCATCTGCGCGGCCATCGACGACGGTGAGGCGCGCTGAGGCGGCCAATCGCTCGAGGCCAGCACGAAGCAGGGGACGATGGGCGATGATCCGGACCTGGGTCGACCCGTTCATCGTTAAAGGATGACAGGCCGACGCACCCGCTGTCGTGGTGAGAATTACCCCTTTGTCCGTTCCGCCGCGACACGCGCCGCCGGACCCAGCGTCTGATCTTCACGGCGCAACATCGCCCGGAACATCCAGGCCGAACCGCCGATGCTTAGCCCCGTCGTTACCCAGGTGACGAGGGTCCGCTCGATGAGGAAGGTCGCCAGGGGCGTGGAAAGGAGGAGCCACAAGGTTGCGGCGGCCTCGATGACCAGAGCCGCGGCCCACAAGTAAGAGACGTTAACCATCAGGCGCCGGATGGCAGACGACGACAGCACCTCCTCGTCAAGTGGGCACACGTCGAGGACGAAGCGTCGGATCGCTGGGCGGCCTCGGGCTGCAGTTGCGCTCAGGAACACCCCGACGCCTAAGGAGCAGACGGCCGGAAGCGCAAAGTAGACGAAAGGGTTGTTGGTCACGAAAGAAACCAACGTGCGGAAAGTCAAGAGGGTGGTCCCCAAACCAAGCAGAAATGTGACCGACTCTCCCTTGAGGATTCGACGGCCCAGCGCCAGATAGGACCATACCAAAGCGGTCAACAAGGCAACTCGCAGATCAGTCCACCGCAGCGTGAGCCAGAACACGACGAGTGGGGCGACCACTCCCTCGACAACGGAACCTAAGGAGCGCCGGAGGATCGATACTGCTGACGGAATTCGAATGCGTGCTCCGCCGTCGAACTCTGAGTCGCCTGGGGTGACCGGCTCTCCTTCGCCATTCGGCGCACCGACGAACCGCTGGGCTTCGTCCATCTCTGACCTCCGAGGTTCGAGTACCACTCGGAGTATGGGGACTCCAAGTGGTCCAGACGAGAGGTCAATCAGCCCATTCCAACCTTGGTAGGTCTACCGCCGGAAGGGGGGTCGAACTATCCACACTTTCCGTGATGGAGCGGACCGCGGTGCAGTAGGGGGGTAGTTCCAACTACGGCCATTCGGTAGATCCATCCGTCGACATTTGGACTAAAGCGCCCCTCGTCAAGTGCCGCTCGCGTCCGCAGAGTAAGAGATATGACCAATGGAAGTGGACGCAGCGCCACCACATCCGGAACCATCGCCGACCTGCAGACAGGCCCCGGCATGGTCGACGACCAAGGCAATGCCTTTGGCACCGCCGCCGATAACCAAGGTGACGGCGAACAGAAGACAGGCCCCGGCATGGTCGACGACCAAGGCAATGCATTTGGCACCGCCGCCCACGACAGCGAGCCCACCGACACCAACGAACTCGACCTCGATGTCCCAACCCAGGTCGCCTGGGGCGCCAGCAGCCTCACCGACTCCGGAGGCGACAGCGACCCTGACATCCCCACCGACCCCTTCAGCGAGGGTGACCCCGACATCCCCACCGACCCCTTCAGCGACAGCGACCCCGACTTCCCCACCGACCCCTTCAGCGACAGCGACCCCGACTTCCCCACCGACCCATTCAGCGACACCGATCCCGGCGACGACAGCGACGACAGCGGACCCG
>DATNLP010000156.1:0-10934 GCA_035602795.1 Acidimicrobiales bacterium
CGGCCTGATGCACGAGATCCTCGGGCAGTCGCCGCTGGCCCCGGTGGTCTTCGGCAACAACGCACCCGACTCGGGCAACGCCGAGCTGCTGGCCGTGGGCATTGAGGCGACGGGCGACGAGTCCCAGCGCACGAAGTGGCTGCAGCCGCTCCTGGACGGCGAGCTGCGCTCGGCCTTCTCCATGACCGAGCCGAATACGGCTGGATCCGACCCGACGCTGCTGACGACGTCGGCCGTGCGCGACGGCGAGGAGTGGGTGATCAACGGCCACAAGTGGTTCACCACCAACGGGTCGGTGGCCGACTTCCTGATCGTCATGGCGGTGACCAACCCCGACGTCCACCCCTACTCGGGGTCGTCCATGATCATCGTGCCGGTGGAGACACCCGGCGTCGAGATCGTGCGCGACGTGGCCACCATGGAGGACCCCGGCACCGAGTTCGGGCGCTTCGGCAACCACGCCGAAATCCGCTACGTCGACGTGCGCGTGCCGGAGGGGAACCTGATCGGCCACGAGGGCTCGGGCTTCGCCCTGGCCCAGCACCGCCTCGGCCCGGGCCGGATCCACCACTGCATGCGCTGGCTGGGCCAGTCCCGCCGGGCCTTCGACATGCTGTGCGAGCGCGCCGTGTCGCGCTACGCGCACGGCTCCACGCTGGCCGAGAAGCAAACGATTCAGAACTGGATCGCCGACTCCATGGCCGAGATGGCCGCCGCCCGCCTCATGACGCTGCAGGCCGCCTGGAAGATGGACCAGGAGGGGGCGTCGGCCGCCCGGGTGGAGATCGCCATGATCAAGTACTTCGGGGCGAAAGTGCTCTACGACGTGATCGACCGCTCCATTCAGGTGCACGGGTCGCTCGGGTTCTCGTGCGACCTCCCCCTCGAGTCGATGTACCGGGCCGCCCGGGCCGCCCGCCTCTACGACGGGCCCGACGAGGTGCACCGCCAGACGGTGGCCCGCCAGGTGCTGAAGGGCTACACGGTGCACGAGGTGCCGACCGAGCACATCCCGACGCGGCGGGCCGAGGCGCAGCGCCGTTTTGCCGAGTTGCTGGAGACGCTGACGGTCGATGCGTAGCGGCGCCCGGCGACCCGCGGCGCGGTCGCGGTCGCCTCGGGCGCTGTTGCTGGTAGCCTCGGTGCAGGCGGCTACGGCGCTGGCGCTTACCGCGTGCGGGGGCTCCTCGTCGCCGCAGAGTGTGAGCACGACCTCGAGCTCCGGCTTGAGCGGTGTCGGGTCCGGTGCGTCGACGTCGACCACGGCGACGTCGGCTGCCACCGGCGCGACGGTGGCCACGCTGGCCGTCGTCCCCTGCCCGACCACGTACGCCATTGCCGTCACCACGACGACGACGTTGCCGACATCGGTCCCGGTCAGCGTGCCGGCGGCTGCGGCGGCCAATCTCGTCGTCTACGCCGACGACAACGGGTTCATGATGATGATCGGACCCAAGGGCTGGACCTGCCACGCCGCCTACGGGGCCGATGGGAGCGGCGGCCTGCTGATCTCGCCGGCCGGCGAGTCCGTCCCGTCCGATCCCGACGGCGGGTGGCACCTGCCCGCGTCGTCGTCGGCGCAGGCCATCGTGGGCTACGAGGTGGGGGCCAGCACGGTGCAGGCGGCGGGGCTCGCTTGCCCTCTTTTCAGCGCGGCGACCGCCGTGTACCAGCAGAGCTTTGGGCACGCGTGCACACCGCACCCGACCGCGGAGTCCGTGGCGGGCACGGGGTCGACCGAGGCCGACTTCGTGGACCCGGCGGGTGTGGCGGGTGACGGGATGCCCTCGGGCGGTACGAACCCGGCCAACGGGGTCATGCTCTACCTCCCGGGCGGGTCGGGCAGGTCCGCCGGCTACCTGGCGACGTGCACGCTGCCGGTGGCCCAGCACGACGTGTGCACGGCCGTGCTGAACCACTTCGTTTCGCTGTACGGCTGAGCCCCGAGCATCACTCGGGGGAATGGCCCGGCCCGACGGACCGGTCGACGACACGCACTTCGAACTCGGGCACCAGCCGCGACGACCACGCCGCGATCGGCACACTTCGTCGGGCAGATCGCGACGCACTCGTCGTTCGCCACCCGAATCGAGAACGCCAAGGCGCTCACTCGGCCCTCGCTCCTGACCCACGAGGTAATTCGCCCCGTTGCTACGGTGACCCCCCATGAGTCCACCGAGCTCGGCCGATGTTTCCTCGGGGGGCACTCGAGATCCTCGGCCGAGGACCGGCACCGTGAGCCCGGTTACCGCGTGGGCGGGAGGCACCGTACGGGGTGATCACTCGGTGCACCGCCCGTTGGGAAGTGGCGGCGGACCTCGAACGCCTCCCCGCATTCGAGGTGCGTGACGAGATACACGGTGGGTAACCACCGCCCCCGGCTCGCCCTCCTGCTCTCCGGCCTCCGCTGGCGGGCAGGAACCTCCCTGGCCATGTTCGGCGTCGCCGTGTTCGCCGTCGGCGCCGGCGCCTTCGGCCCCATCTACCTCCACGGCGCGGATCAAACCATTCTCAACGGCGTCCTGAGAGAGGCCCCGGTCGGCAACACGGGACTCACGTTCGAGGCGAAGTCGGGAAACGGATCTCCTACGCAACTGCTCAGCGCGGCGGCCTCTGTTCCCCTGCGCCGGAGATGGTTCGGAAACCCGATCTCCACCGACCTCGCCGGCCTGGCCTCAGCGTCGGTCCGTCAGCCCTACACAGCCAGCTTGGTCTCGCGCTCGGGGGTGTGTGCTCACCTCGACATCGTCGCGGGACACTGTGCCGGGAAGAACGGCACCGTGGTGATGAGCACCCGCAGCGCCGCGGAGCTGGGACTCACGTTGGGTCAGGCCCTGGTGACGTCTCCCACCCGTTCGCATCGAGTGGTGTCCCTGACGATCGTGGGGCTCTACAGGGCCGGCAATCCCGATGCCCCCTACTGGTGGGGAGTGAACCTGTTCGCGTTCGGGGAGGGTTCCCCCGCCAGGCCCGAACTCGACGCCGTCTTTGCGAGTCCGCACACGGTTCGGGCGACCGCGCCACCTTCTCTGATCTCGTACATGGTCCAGCTGCCCTATCGACAGGGTTCACTCGCGGTGAACGACGTGGCGGCGTTCGAATCCTCCATCACGGAGTATCAAAGCGAGCTTCTGGCCCGAGACGGGATTGTGGTGTCGACGCAAATGCCGCAAGCGCTCTCGCAGGCCACGTCGATCGACCACACGACGACGACCATCGTCGCGGTCATCGACCTGCAGCTCGTCCTCCTCGCCGTCTACGTCCTCTACTTCGTCTCCGCTCGAACCGCAGCGGAGCGAGAACCAGACGTCCGGCTCGCGGCCATCCGTGGATTTCGGCAGCGCAGCACCATCGCAGTCGCCATGATGGAGCCGACGGCGATCGTCGTGGCCGCGGTGCCCGTCGGTCTTCTCGTGGCCTGGCTGGTCATGCTCCTGGGCGCGTCGAGCCTGTTCGGGTCGGGGGTCGGTGCATCGGTGACTCTGCTGGCGGTCGGGGCGGCGATCGTCACCGGGCTCTTTGGCGTGGGGGCCACGTTCCTCGGGACCCGCCGGATGCTCGCGGCAGTCGAGGCGACATCGGCATCTGACGGCAGCTCGACGGCCCAGAGGTTCTCGACCTGGACGGTGGTGGCCGACGTGGCCGCCGTCGCCATTGCCGGCGCGGCGTTCGTGGAGCTCGCGGCCGCCGGGGTTTCGGGGACGACCAGTGTGTCCCATACCGATCCTTTGGCCGCCTTCGCCCCGGGGCTGCTGGCGCTGGCCGTGGGCATCCTCGGAGCCCGACTCCTGCCCCCGCTTCTCCGTTCCACGTTTCGATGGACCTCCCACTCCCACAAGCTCGCGTTGGGTCTCGCCACGCGCCGGGTGGCGCGCCGGCGCGAGTTCGCACCACAGGTGATGCTGCTCAGCGTCGCGGTGGGACTGACCGTGTTCGGCATAAGCGGGTGGGCGGTTGCCGCACACAATCGGGCCGTGCAGAGCGAGTTCGACGTCGGCGCGGCGAAAGTCTTCACCGTCGCCGTACGGCCCGGCGTGGATTTTCTCTCTGCGGTGCGCCAAGCCGATCCAACGGGGCGAGCGGCCATGGCCGCGGTGGTGGAGAATGCGAGCAACGGGACGACCCTGGCGGTCGACTCGAGCCGCATGAAACACGTGATGTCGTGGCCCCCGGGTCTCGGTGCCGGGGGAATCGAGCAGGTGGCGGGGCAGCTCGTCCCGTCTCACCTCGCTCCGGCCGTCAACGTGTCCGGGACAGCCGTTCGCGTGACCGTGGACGCAGACGTCGCCGCGCAGCCCCCACCCCAACTGTCGCTCGACCTTTTCGACGAGGGTTACCAAGCCCCGCAGCAAGTGACGCTCGGAAGCCTCTCCTCGGGTCGTTCGACGTACCAGGGTTCATTGCAGGGGGTGTGTCCAGCGGGCTGCCAGTTGGTTGATCTGGCTCTCACGTGGGCTCCGGCGGCCACCACCGTGACACCCAGGGGATCGGCGAACGTCCTCGTCGCCTCGCTGTCGGTCCGTTCGTCCGACGGGAACTGGGAGCCGCTTGCCGCGGGCTTGACCAACGTGCGTCGCTGGTCCAACCCTTCAGGCGGAGCACGGCTCAGTTCGGGGTCACAAGGGCTCCGCGCCGTGGTGGACCTCGCCCCCGACGGGGCGCCGGTCACGATCGCCCCGGCGGACGTCCCGAGCGAGCTGCCCGCCGTCGTCACGCCCACCAGCTCCATTGGTTCGGGATCGGGGCTCTTGCTGGCGGGCCTCGACGGAAGCACGGTCAGAGGACGAGCGATCGGCCAGGTCCCCGCGCTCCCACGCCTGGGCGACGATGCGGCGCTCGTCGACCTCGACATGGCAGAACGCCTCATGAGCGGGCCCTTTGTGAACGACACCACCGAAGTCTGGGTATCTGCCACAGCTCCGGCGAATATCGTCCCGCTCCTGGCCGCACAGGGCGTCGCCGTCGTGAGCGTGGACACCACCAGCGGGCGCGAGAAGGCGTCGATCCACGGCGGCGTAGAGCTCGCCTACACGCTGTTCTTCCTCTCGGCCATCGCCGCCGCCGCACTGGCGATCGGTGCGACGGCGTTCGCGGTGACGGCAGGAGCCAGGCAACGGCAAGGGGAGCTCGCCGCCCTGCGCGCGGTCGGCATTCCGGCCGCGTCCCTGCGCCGCTCCCTCGAGGCCGAGATGGGCCTGACGCTCGGAACCGGAATGATGTTGGGGGCGGTCGCCGGCATTGTGGCGGCCGTCTTTGCGCTCAAGTCGGTGCCCGAGTTCGTGGCCCTGGGTCCGGGTCCACCGGTCGAACTGGGGCTCCCGGTGTTGCTCCTGGTGGTGACCCTCGGCGCGCTGATCTTGGCGTTGGGTGCCGTGGTCCTGCTCGGAGCGACGGTCTTCGTCCGCGAGGCGTCGGCAGACCGGCTTGGTGGAGCCCAGACGTGATCGAAGAGCCGGTATCCCCCGGGGGCGGCCCCCGACCCCCGATGCAATCCGGGGCGTCGGTACGTCTCGTCGGCGTGGTGCATCTCTACCGTCGAGCGGGCGGGGACGTGGTGGCGCTCAGAGGGGTCGACCTGGACATTGAGCCGGGCGAGATGGTGGCGCTGCTCGGTCCGTCGGGAATGGGCAAGACGACCGTGTTGCGCCTCATGGCGGGACTCATGCAGGCCTCGGCGGGAATGGTGATGGTGGGGGACCGCGATCTCGGACGCCTGACGGCAGCGGAGCGCCGGGCCCTGCGCGCCGGCGAGATCAGCCACATCGTCCAGGGCACCTCCCCGAACATCTTGCTCTACGCCACGGCGTTGGAGAACGTCTGGTTCTCCCAGCACGCGGCGCGCACCCGCGGCCACGTTCCCCCGTGGGAGCCTGACGAGCTGCTGGGGATGCTGGGTCTTCAGGATCTCGCGCACGAGCGCCTGGCGGAGCTGCCGCGGGGGCTGCAGCAACAGGTTGCCGTCGTCGCCGGTGTTGGGACCGGGCCTCGTCTCTTGTTGGCAGACGAGCCGACGTCGCAGCTCTCACCAGACGCGAGCATCAACGTCATTCGACTGCTCCAGCGCGTCAATTCCGAGTTCGGCACCACGGTGGTGATCGTCACCCACGACCCGACGGTGGCCCAGCTGTTTCCGCGCACCGTCACCATCCGCGACGGGCGGGTGGGAGCAGAAGGCCATCGTGGTGAGGAATACGCGGTCGTGGACGGCTCCGGGTCCGTTCAGCTTCCGCCCGATGTCTTGGAGATCCTGCCCCCGAATACGCGTGTGCGCGTGATCCGCGGGCCGCACGGAGTCGAGCTGCGCGGTCAAGAGGTGGATCCGTGAGCGGCGAGGAACTCCGGGAGCAGGGGAGGACCCTGGAGCTCGAGCAGGTGGCGGTCGATTTCGGCGGCCACGGCGTGCTGGAGGGGATCGACCTCGTGGTAGGTGCCGGCGTTCCGGTGGGGCTCACCGGGCCTTCGGGCTCCGGCAAGACGGTCCTCTGCCTGGTGCTCGCCGGTGCCCTGGCCCCGACGCGGGGCCGGGTGCTGCTCAACGGCCGGCCGTTCGTTCCCGGCGATGAGACCCCGGTAGGGCTGATCCTCCAGACCCATGGGCTGGTGGCGGGTCTTACGGCAGAAGAGAACGTCGCGCTGCCACTGCAGGCTCGCGGCCTGGACCGCAACGAGATCGGGGAGCGTTCGTCGCGGGCACTGGCCTCGGTCGGCCTGACCGGCCTGGCCACCCGCTCGGTGGAGGAGTTGTCCGGCGGGGAGCATCAACGGGTAGGTATTGCGCGCGCGCTGGCCGGCGACCCCGTGGTGCTGATCGCGGACGAGCCGACGGCTGAACTCGACCCGGAGAACCGGGCGATTGTGCTGGGGCTCCTGATGGCACATGCGGCGGGGCCCAACATCGTCGTCGTTGCCTCGGACGACCCCGAAATCGTTGTCGCACTCCCTCGCGTGGTCGAACTGGACCGGGGCCGGATCGTCAATGACCTCGTGCCCTGAACTCCCCTCCGCTGAAGAGCCGAGCTAGTCGACGGTGCGTGCCTCGACGTTGTTCCCGTCGGGATCCCGCACGAAGGCGCCGTAGTAGCTCGGGTCGTACTGGGGCCACAGCCGGGGTTCGTGCAGGACCTCGGCGCCCGTGGCCACGGCGGCGTCGAAGAAGGCCCGGACGGCGGCCCGGTCGGGTGCCGCGAAGGCGATGTGGGTCTCACGAAACCCGTCGCCCGTCCGCTGACGCCCGATCCAGAAGCTCGGGGCGGGAGGGAGGCCGTAGCCGATGGCATCGCCGTCCTCCATGACCCGGGTCCCGCCGAGTGGGGCAAGCACGGCGTCGTAGAAGGTGGCGCTGGCCAGCAGGTCGGCGCACTGGATGGAGACGTGGGCGAGCATGGCCCGAGTCTGCCAGGGGCCCGATCGGTGTCGTTGCGGCGGCGTGCCCTCTAACCTTCGCCCGTGATCGCGACCACGGATTGGGCGACCGTCGCCACGTTCGCCACCGCCATCGGGACGCTGGTGCTGGCCGTCGCCACCTTCGCCGCCGTCCGCTCCTCGAACCGCTCGGCTCGGATCGCCGAGGAGGCGTTCCAGGTGAATCTGCGACCCGTCCTGGTCACGTCACGCCTCGATGACCCCATCCAGAAGATCCGCTGGGTCGACGACCACTGGGCCCGGCTGGAGGGGAGTCAGGCCAGTGTCGAGTTGGTCGATGGGAGCATCTATCTCGCCATCTCGGTGCGCAACGTGGGCTCAGGGCTCGCAGTGACCTTTGGATGGTCCGTGCTGACCGAGCTGGCCAGGGTCAACGACATCCCGCACGCGGCGCCCGAAGACTTCCGCATGCAGACACGCGATCTCTACATCGCGCCCGGCGACATCGGGTTCTGGCAGGCCGCCATCCGGGAGGCGGAGGATCCGGACTACGCCGCGCTGAGCCACGACATCCGCAACGTACAGCCGTTCACGATCGACATCCTCTACGGCGACCACCAAGGCGGCCAGCGCACCATCACCCGCTTCGGGATGATCCCCCTGCTGACGGGCGACGACACCAAGTGGTTCCCGAACGTGGCTCGCCACTGGAACCTGGATCGGCCCGACCCGCGCTAGGGGAGCCGCCGGCACGGCCTGGCCCAGGCCCGGCCCGCAGGTCGTGGTGCACCGTCAGGGACGGAGGCCCCGCAGCATGGACGTGCAGACCCGCTCGAAGCCGGCGTCCTGATCCTCCACGAAGCCGATGCCGAGAAGCTCGAGGGAGACCCAGCCGTGGATGCTGGACCAGATCAGCTGCGCCGTCTCGGTCGGCGGCCCTTCGGCGATGACGCCCGCCGCCATGGCGCGCTGGACGGCAGCGACGAGGCTGTCAAAGGCCCGGAAGGCCACCTCGTGCGCGCCGTCGGTGGGCTCGTAGCCCGGCACCGTCCGCAGGAACATGAGCTGGTACGCCATGGGATGGGCCAGGGCCAGAGCGCGGTAACGCCGGCCTCCTTCGCGCAGGGCCTCGTAGGGGTCCTGGATATCGGCGATGGTCGTCAAGGCCTCGCCGAGCCGCTCGAAGCCCTGCTTGAACAGCGCGTCGATGATCCCGTTCTTCGAATCGAAGTGGTTGTAGACGCCCATGGGGGCGACCTTGGCGTCCGCCGCGATGCGCCGGACCGAGAGGGCGTCGGGGCCTTCGGTCTCGAGGATGTCGGCGGCCGAGGTGAGGAGCGCCTCGACCATGTCGGCGCTGGGCGTCCGGGTCCGGGCGGGCGTCCTGCCGCTGGTCCGCGGGGTTTTCATCACAGCTCTAGCGTACTAAAGAACATCGTGCTATAACAATAGCACAGCGTTCTACTACGTCAGGAGGACCCCATGGAATCGGCACCGACGCTCGCCATCACTGCCGCCGGGAGCACCCCGCCCACCGGCTCGGACCGCCGCTGGCTGGTCCTACCCGTCCTGTGTCTCTCCGTCTTCCTGGTCGTGGTGGACAACACCATCGTCAACGTGGCGCTGCCCACGCTGAACCGCCAGCTGGGCGCCTCCATCACGTCACTGCAGTGGATCGTCGACGCCTACAGCCTGGCCTTCGCCGGTCTGCTCCTGGCCGGGGGCGGGATCGGCGACCGCTTGGGCCGCAAAGGCACCATGCAGGTCGGGCTGATCTTCTTCGGATTGTTCTCGGCGGCCGCAGCGCTGTCTCACTCGACGGGGACTCTGATCACCGCTCGGGCCCTCATGGGCGTGGCCGCCGCCTTCATCTTCCCGGCCAGCCTGGCCATCCTGACGACCGTCTTCCCGGACCACGCCGAGCGACAGAAGGCCTTGGGGATCTGGGGGGCCACGTCGGGGATCGCCGTCGCCTTCGGTCCGGTGGTCGGTGGCGCGCTGCTCGAGCACTTCTGGTACGGCTCGATCTTCCTGGTGAACGTGCCCATCGTCGTGGTGACTCTGGTGGCCGGTCAGGCGTTGATCCCGCGCCTGCCCAAGGTGGCGTCGCATCGCTTCGACTTCCGGGGCATGCTCATTTCGACGGTGGGGGTGACCAGCCTGGTGCTGGCCATCATCGAGGGTCCGCAGTGGGGATGGGCGTCCATCGGGACGCTGGCCTGCTTCGGTCTCGCCGCGGTGATGCTTGCCACCTTCACGTGGCTGGAGCTGCACACCGAGGGGCCGCTGCTCGACGTGCGGGTGTTCCGGATCCCCCGCTTCACCGGTGGCGCCCTGTCGATCTCGGTGGCGTTCTTCAGCCTCTTCGGCTTCATCTTCCTCATCACCCAGTACTTCCAGTTCGTGAAGGGGTACTCGACGCTGTCGGCCGGCGTGCACACGCTTCCCTTCGCCGTGGTGGCGGCCGTGGCCACGCCGCTGGCCGCCGTGCTGGCGCTCAAGATCGGCACCCGCGTCGTGGTCACGACGGGATTGCTGTTGATGGCGGGCGGCCTGGCCGTCACCGCCTTCAACTCCACGGCCGCGACGGCGTACTGGGGTCCGATCGTCGTGGCCATGGTGCTCTTGGCTCTGGGACTGTCGTCCATCACGGCACCGACCACCGAAGCGGTCATGGGCTCGGTCCCCGACGAGCAACGGGGCGCGGCGGCGGGCGTCAACAACACGACCCGCGAGCTGGGCGGCACCCTGGGCGTGGCCGTCTTCGGCTCCCTCTTCGCGTCCGCCTATGCGCCGCGCGTGATGAGCGCCTTCAAGCCCCTGCCCATTCCGGCCGGCCCGAAGGCGGAGGCGCACCAGTCCGTGGCGGCGGCGCTGGCGGTGGTGAAGCACGCGCCCCACTCGGTGCAGCCCTACCTCGAGAACATCGCTGTCACGGCCTTCCACAGCGGGTTGCAGACGGCGTGCCTGGCCGGAGCCGGCGTCGCCGTGGTCGGGGCGTTGACCGTCTTCCGGCTTCTGCCGGGTCGTCAGCCCGGACTGGCCCGGGACGTCACGGTCGACGAAGAGCCCTGCGGCGACATGGCGCTGGCCCGGGCGTAGGGATGCTCACACGGCGCGCGGCGTCCGCCTACGGCACAGGGCGCGAGGCCAGCCGGAGTCGGTAGACGATGAAGCTGGGCAGATCGGCGACGGCCGTCAGCTCGTCGGGGAAGCGCACGAGCGCCTCGGAAGAGGGTCGCGCCTCGGCGACGTCTTCGATGACCAACCCGGCCGCGGCGAACTGGCGCACGACGGCGCCCAGCGGCCGGCGCCAGAAGAACTGGGTCACCTCCACGCCGGCCTTCTCCCAGGTGTCCGCCACCAGCTCGGTGTCGAAGTACCCGCCGGCCTGTCCCGGGAGGGGAGGGCCGAAGGGGTGGTCGAGCGACAGCACCACCCAGCCGCCGGGCCGCAGCGCGCACGCGAACGAGCGGAGCGGCACCGCCCAGTCCTCGAGGTAGTGCAGCACCAGGGAGCAGGTGACGCCGTCGAGCGACCCGGCTTCGAGCTCGAGCGGTTCGGCCAGGTCG
>DATNLP010000176.1:0-4220 GCA_035602795.1 Acidimicrobiales bacterium
CCCAAGACCCAGTCCGGGGCCGACCTGTTGACGGGCGCCCCCACGCCGCTGCCCGCCGCCGCCCTGGCCGAGCTGGGCATCCGGGTCGTGGTGCCGCCCGGCTCGAGCGAGGGCACCCGCTGAGCCTCTTCGCCGACGCCGCCGACCGCCGCCTCCAGCGCCAGGCGCCCCTGGCAGCCCGTCTCCGCCCCCGCACCCTCGATGAGGTCGTGGGCCAGGACCACCTGGTCGCCCCCGGCGCCCCTTTACGCCTGCTGGCCGAATCCGACCGGGTCCCGTCCTCCATCCTGTGGGGACCGGCCGGCACGGGCAAGACGACCCTCGCTCGCCTCCTGGCCGACACCACGGCCAAGCACCTGGTCACACTGAGCGCCACGGCCGCCGGCGTGAAGGACGTGCGCGAGGCGCTGGCCGGCGCCGAGCAGCGCCTGGGCGAGCACGGCCAGGGGACCATGCTCTTCATCGACGAGGTGCACCGCTTCAGCAAGTCCCAGCAGGACGTGCTGCTGCCCGCCGTCGAGGACGGGCTGGTGGTGCTCATCGGGGCCACCACGGAGAACCCTTTCTTCGAGGTCAACCCGCCCCTGTTGAGCCGGACCTCGCTGTGGCGGCTGCACGCCCTGTCGCCGGACGACCTGCGCTCACTGGTCAGCCGGGGCTTGGAGCTCGAGGAAGCCGACGCCGAGCCCGATGCGATTGACGCCGTGGTGGCGGCCTGCGAGGGCGACGCCCGGGCGGCGCTGACCACGGTCGAGGTGGCGGTGGCACTGGCCCGGGCCGCCCGGGCCGGCGGGGGCGGCGGCGAATCCGGCAAATCGGCCGGCTCCGACAGATCGGCCGGCTCCGACAGATCGGACGCGTCCGGCGGGTCGGGGGCATCCGATCTGTCGGACGCGTCCGACACGGGCTCTGGAGCGCCCATCGTCCTGACCATTGACGACATGGCGCGGGCCCGCGACGGGCGCCTGTTCCACCAGGGGGCGGACGAGCACTACGACCAGATCAGCGCGCTGATCAAGAGCGTGCGGGGGTCGGACGCCGACGCCGGCCTCTACTGGATGGCCCGCATGATCGAGGGTGGTGAGGACCCGCGTTTCTTGGCCCGGCGCATGGTCATCTTGGCCAGCGAGGACATCGGATTGGCCGACCCTCAGGCCTTGCTCGTGGCCGAGGCGGCGGCCCGGGCGGTCGAGTACGTCGGGCTGCCCGAAGCGGCGTTGAACCTGGCCGAGGCGGTGATCTACCTGGCCCGGGCGCCCAAGTCGAACGCCGTGGTGCGTGCGCTCGGCCTGGCCCAAGCCGACGTCCGCTCGGGGCTGGCCCAGGAGGTGCCGGCCCACCTGCGTGATGCCCACTACAAGGGCGCGGCCTCCCTGGGGCACGGCGAGGGGTACGTCTATCCCCATGACGACCCCTCTGGGGTGGTCGAGCAGCAGTATCGTCCTGAGGCGCTCCAGGGACGGGTGTACTACGAGCCGACGTCGCACGGTGCCGAAGGTGGCAAGGGCGGTGGCGAGGCAAGTCGAGACAGGGAGGCCGATTCGTGATGCGTGGACACCGAGGGGGCGGCCTGCTGTCCGTTGCCCTCGGTGTGGGGGTCGTCTTCGCGAGCGTCGCCGGCATCGGCATCGGGGCCGGTGTCGACGCCACCGCCGGCGCCTCCGCCTCCGCGCCCGCACCGGGTCTCCGCGTCGCGCTGCCGCAAGCGGTCCCTCACATCCCGGCCGACGCGACGCAACTCGGTGCGGCCCCGTCGGGCCAGGTGCTCAAGCTCGACGTGGCGTTGGCCGGGCAGGACCCGACCGCGCTGGCCCAGGCGGTCGCCGCCGTCTCGACGCCCGGTTCATCCGACTACCGCCATTACGTCACGCCGGCCCAGTTCACAGCGTCGTACGGCCCGTCGTCGGCCGAGGTGGACCAGGTGACGTCGGTGCTGCGCAGCGACGGCCTCGACGTGGGTGATCTCCAGCCAGACAGCAACCTGCTGCCGGTGACGGGCACGGCCTCGGCCGTGGCGGCGGCCTTCGGGACGTCGCTCGAGACCGTGCAGGTGCCCGATCAGGCCCGGGCCGTCGTCAACACCTCGACGCTCGGCGTCCCGGCCTCGTTGTCGGGGGTCGTCAGCGGCGTGGTCGGTCTTAACGGTGTGTTCGACGAGCACTCCATGCTCAAGCGCTCACCCGTCCCGGCGGGGTCCCGGCGGGCCCCTTCGTCGGGCACCTCAGGCTCCTCGGACTCGGGCACGGGCTCGGGCACCTCGGACTCCGGCACGGGCACGGGCGCCTCGGGCCCCTCGAACACCGCCAACTCCTCGACCCCGGCGCCCGGACCGCAGTCCGGCAGCAGCGGCAGCAGCACGGAGGCACCGGAGCAGGGCCAGGCGGCCGAAGAGCCGCACGCCCAAACACCCCAGGCCTGCGCCGCCGCCCAGAACACGTCGATGAGCGGCATCTACACCTCCACGGAGATGTCGAACATCTTCGGCCTGAGCCAGCTCTTCTCCCAGGGCCGCACCGGCATCGGGGAGACCATCGCCGTCGTCGAGTTCGAGCAGTACCTGGCGAGCGACGTCCAGGCCTTCCAGTCCTGCTACGGACTGTCCAACCCCATCCGCAACGAGGTGGTGGACGGCCCCATCGTCGGTTCGCCCGCGGGGAGCGGCGAGGCGGCGCTCGATGTGGAACTGGCCGCCTACAACGCGCCGGCGTCGTCGCTCGTCGTCTACGAGGCGCCCAACAACAGCGACGTGGCCGCCATCGACCTGTTCCAGAAGATCGCCAGTGACGACGTCGCCCAGGTCGTCACCACCAGTTGGGGCAACTGCGAGTCCTTCGCCGGCAGCGACCTGGGGGAGGAGAACGAGATCTTCTCCCAGATGGCCATGCAGGGTCAGACCATGATCGCCGCCTCGGGCGACTCCGGGTCGGAGGACTGCTTCCCCGACAACGCCTCGACGGCGTTGGCCATCGACGACCCCGGTGCCCAGCCCAACGTGGTGAGCGCCGGCGGCACGACGATGAGCAGCGGGACGGCCTCGGCGCAGACGGTGTGGAACGACTGCCAGGACATCCCCGCGCCGCTGTGCGCCGACACCATCTTCAGCGGCAGCAGCAAGGGCGCCACCGGAGGCGGATTCTCCCAGCTGTGGCCCCGTATCCCGGGCCAGCCCATCGTCACCAACCCCGACCCGTGCGGCCAGCCGACTGGATGCCGGTCGGTGCCCGACATCGTGTACCCGTCCGACCCCTCCGACGGCGGCGTCGTGAGCTACTTCGACGGCAACTGGACCGCGTTCGGCGGCACCAGCGTCGCCGCACCGACCAACGCCGGGCTCTTCGCCGACACCGACCAAGGCTGCTACGCGCCGCTCGGGCGGGTGGGGCCGGCGCTCTACGCGGCGGCGGGCAGCACCAATTACACGGCGATCACCTCAGGCAACAACGACTTCACCGACAACAACATGGGGGACTTCCCGGCGGGCACCGGCGCCAGCGGGCTCGGCTCCCCCATTGACCAGAACCTGGCCATCGCGCTGCAGGGCGCCGACGGGTGCCCCTCGGTGGGGTCCGTCTCCCCGAACACGGGACCGGCGAGCGGCGGTGGCGCCATCACGGTCTCCGGCGGGGGCTTCGCCAATGCCTCGTCGGTCACGTTCGGCTCGGCCGGCAACGGCCAGATCGTGTCGGAGACCGAGTCGTCGCTCACGGTCATCCCGCCGAACTCCGCCGGGCCACTGTGCGTCAACGTCGTGGTGCAGAACTCGCAGGGCATTTCGGCCACGTCGCCGGCGGACGAGTACGGGTTCGATGGCGACCTCAACTGCGGGCAGGGATACCGCTTCGTCGCCTCGGACGGGGGCGTGTTCGACTTCGGCACCGCCGCCTTCTACGGCTCCCGCGGCGGCCAGCCCCTGAATGCGCCCATCGTGGGGATGGCCGTCACGCCCAGCACGAACGGCTACTGGCTCGTGGCCTCCGACGGCGGCATCTTCAACTACGGCGACGCACAGTTCTATGGCTCCATGGGCGGTCAGCACCTGAACAGGCCCATCGTGGGCATCGCCTCCACCCCCGACGGACAGGGCTACTGGGAGGTCGCCTCCGACGGCGGCATCTTCAACTACGGCAACGCGGGCTTCTACGGCTCCACCGGTTCGATGCACCTGAACGCGCCCATCGTGAGCATGGCCTCGACACCGGACGGGCTGGGTTACTGGCTGG
>DATNLP010000235.1:0-2161 GCA_035602795.1 Acidimicrobiales bacterium
CCCGGCTAGGCACCGGCACGGCGCCCCGCCAGTACCCGAGGGTGACGACGAAGCGCGAGCCGCCGTCGTAGTTGATGGGCGACTCCGCCCGCACCGTGCCGCCCATGGCCGCCGCCAGCTCGGCCACGATGGCCAGGCCCAGGCCCGACCCCAGGGCGCGGTTAGGCCCGCGGTCGGCCCGGTAGAAGCGCTCGAACACCCGCTGCAGGTCGCCCTCGGCGATGCCGGGACCGTCGTCGTCGACCGTGATCACGCACGTCCCCGACGCCCGGTCGTCGCCCACCGTCACCGTCACGGTGGTGAGGGCGAACGTGATGGCGTTCTCAATGAGGTTGGCAAGGAGCTGGGCCAACCGGTCCGGGTCGGCGGCGACAGGTACCGGCGCGCCCGGCCCGGACCACTGGTCGGTGGTCACCGCGTCGGGTGCCCGAACGACGATCTGCAGCCCCGTCTTGGCCGCCGCCGGGCGGAACCCCTCCGCCGTGGTGGTCACGACCTCGACGGCGTCGGTCGGCCGTATGGAGATCGACATCTGCCGGGACTCGAGCTTGGTCAGGTCGAGAAGGTCGCCCACGAGCCGCTCGAGCCGGCGCGACTCCGCGATGATGACGTCGGCCGCCTGCCCGCTGTCGACGACCGCGCCGTCCTGAATCGCCTCGGCGAAGCCGCGGATGGACGTGAGGGGCGTACGCAGGTCGTGCGACACCGCGAGCAGCAGATGGCGCTCGCGGGCGCGGCTTTCCCCGAGGCTCTGGGCCATTCCGTTGATGGATCCGGCCAGCGACGCGAACTCGGGATAGTCACGGTGCCGCACCGGGACACGGGCATCGAGCTCTCCCGAGGCGATGCGGCGCGTGGCATCCTCGGCCTCCACCAACGGCCGGGCCATGCGGCGGCTCATCTGCCAGGCGACGACGCCGGCGACCAGCAAGGCCCCGCCTCCGGCCAGGATGAAGTACCCCCAGCTCGGCCCCAGGTCTCCGACGTTGCGCGTGAGGAGGATGGCCAGCGTGCCCTCGAATTCGGCCACGTGCTCGCGGACGGCCAAACGGTGGCGCTCGGTCGGCGACAACTCGATCGGCGCCGCCGCGTACACGAGATTCCCCTGGCGTCCCGACACGGTCTGGCCGTTCTGGAGCGCCGCCGGGTCGATGCCCTCCGCGGTGAGCCCGTCCGGGAGAGGCGAGGCGAGCTCCCCGGCTGCGTTGACACGGATGATGCCGGCGTCCTCGAGCTTGAGCGTGCGTTGGATGATGTTGAGGACACGGAGCGACTGATCGCCGCTCTTGGGCGACGTCAGGCTGTCGACCTCGGAGACGATCTCGGACTCGGCCTTGTTGCGCGCATCGGTCCGCGTCAGGACGAGGCTGCCGGCGCCGGCGATGACCAGCGTCACGGCGACCAGGCCGACCATCACCAGGAGTAAGCGGCGGCGCATGGCTCACCCGAACCGGTAGCCGACACCCCACACCGTGGCGAGGGGGAGCTCGGACCCGAGCTTCTTGCGCAACTGGGCCACGTGGACGTCGACCGTGCGCTCGTCGCCGTACCAGTCGGTGCCCCATACGCCGTCGAGGAGCTGCTGGCGCGACAGGGCCAGCCCGAGGTTGTTGGCCAGGAAGGCCAGGAGATCGAATTCGCGGGTCGTGAGCGCCACCGCCTGGCCACCCTGGCGCGTCTCGCGCCGGCGTAGGTCGACCTCGACGTCGCCCACCGTGACGACCTCCTGGGGCGCCGGCCCCTCGCGGGTCCGCCGCAGGATGGCCCGCACCCGGGCCACCAGCTCGCGGGGTGAGAACGGCTTGACCAGGTAGTCGTCCGCCCCCAGCTCGAGCCCCAGTATCCGATCCACCTCGTCGTCGCGTGCAGTGAGGAAGAGCACCGGCACCTTGCTGCGACTGCGGATCTCGCGGCACACGTCGAATCCGTCCCGGTGGCCCGGGAGCCCGACGTCGAGGATGACGATCCATGGTTCCTCCCGCTTGAAGAGGTCGAGCCCCTTCTCTCCATCGGCGGCCAGCAGCACGCGGAACCCCTCGCGCCGCAGGTAGAGGTCCACCAAGTCGGCAATGTGCGGGTCGTCTTCGACGACCACCACCGTCCCGTTCTCCGCGCTCACGCACCTAGCCTTCCACCTGGCGCACCCCGAATTGCCGGAATC
>DATNLP010000237.1:0-2077 GCA_035602795.1 Acidimicrobiales bacterium
AGCCTCGACCTCGGCCAGCCGGGCGCGGTCGCGCGCCACCAGGAGCGCATGGTCGTCGTCGGAGAGGTCCCCGGCGTCGTGCTCACGTTCGGCGTCGTCGAGCGACCGTCGCAGGAACTCGCGCTCGTCGGCCAGGAACCAGCGCTCGTCGTCCGACGAAGCGTCGCGTCCGTCGACCGCGGGTGACCCGTCCACCGTCACGACGGCACGCGCAGCGACTCGAATGCACGCGACCGCCGCCAGAAGAGCAGGCCGACACCGACCACTGCCCCGATCCCGAGCACGAGTGGCACGACGTAGAGGACCGGGATGCCACCGCTGTCGGGCGGCACCAGGAGGATGGACTGGCCGTACTCGGATACGAGGGTCTGGTCGATGTCCGCGGTCGATGCGCCGGCGGCCACCATGCTCACTATCTCGTGACGCACCGCGATGGCGGTGGTCGCATCGGAGTCGGCCACGGAGACGTCGGTACACGAGGGGCAGCGCACGCCGGCCTCGATCGCGGCCGCACGCTGCGACGTCGTCGGCGTCGTGCCGTCGAGGGCGCCGCTGCCAATGACGAGAGCCACCCCGAGGACGGCCAGGGGCAGGGCGACCTTCACCCAGAGCGGCAGACGGCTGGCGCGCTCAGCCACGCGACGACCTCGCTGCGCTCAGACGCGCCGAGTGCAGGGACGTGTCGAGGTTCTGCTCGGTGGCCGGTCCGATGAGCACGGTGGCGACGCGGCCCGACGGGTTTATGACAAAGGTCGTCGGCGGCGCGGTGACCCCGTAGTGGTCGGCGATGACGCCGCCAGGATCGCCGACGGCCGGCCACAGGTCCCCGTTCTGCTGGAGGAACGCATTGGCGGTCGAGTTCGTGTCGTGGAAGACGACACTGATCATTTCGGCCCCGTCTTCGGAGTGGGACTGCTGGTAGTAGAAGCGCGAGAGGTCGGGCGCCTCCTGTCGGCACGGGGTGCACCAGCTGGCGAAGAAGTTCACGACGACGTAGTGGCCACGCAGCGACGACAGGGAAACCGGGGCGCCCGTGCTCAGGTTGGTCCCCGTGATCGCCGGCGCGGCGCGCCCGAGCAGCGGGCTCGAGACCGTCGTGGCCTCCTGGGGCGTGCGGGTGGCCAGGACGATGCCCAGCACGACCAGGGCAAGAAGCACGGCCCCGGCCACCCAACGTGTCAGGTGGCCGCGACGACGGCCTGTCATGACGGCTCCGCGCTCCCCGCGGCCAGGGCACCCACGGGCTCGGGCTGGGGCTCGGACTGGAGCTCGGGGGCGGACGTGCCGTCCCCCTCCGCCGGTTGGTGCGGCTCGGCCCCGGTCACCATGGCGGCTGGGGCCGAAACCGGGTCGGTGGCGCGCCGGCGCGAGCCCGGCACGAGGGCCAGCAGGCCGCCGAGACCGATCAGGAGGCCTCCGGCCCACAGCCAGGCCACCAGTGGCTCGATCACCACGCCGATGGCCACCGAACCCGACGGCAGGTTGTTGATGGCCTGGTTGCCCGACGTGGCGCCCAGGCCGCCGACGGCGTCGAAGGTGAGGTAGACGTCGCCGAAGAGCCCGGAGTCGATGGCCGGAGTGCCGACGACCGACAGCGCGCTCCCGAAGCTGGTCGTCGCCGGAGCGAACACGGCCCCGTCCACTTTGACCAGCGCCTCTTGCGACGTGCGGGACGGCGACGTCGCCGTGTGCAGCCCGACGAACTCGAAGCGGTGTCCGTCGTAGGTGACCACGGCCCCCTTGTGCAGCGCCAGTTCGGCCTGGTGCCGGTACGAGGTGGCGGCAATGACCCCGACGGCCAGCAGCACGACACCCAGGTGCACGATCATGCCGCCGTTGGCCCGCCCGACCAGCCCGCGCCACCACCCGACGTGGCGCACGTGGGCGGCGCGTACCGACAGGACGAGCGCCCGCGCCGCCGTGGCGGCCGCCATGGCCCCGAGGCCGAAGCCGATCAGCGTGGCGGTGCCGCGCAGTCCGCAGGCCACGCAGACCACGACCGTACCCACGCCGATCCACACCGGAATGGCCAGGCGATGCCACAGCACGGTGCCGTTTATCTTGCGCCAGCTGAGGA
>DATNLP010000257.1:0-2006 GCA_035602795.1 Acidimicrobiales bacterium
CGGGCGCCCGCTCTTCGCCGGCCCGGGGGCTGGCACAATTGGAGATGTGTGGAAGGGCAGATTGGTGTCGGTCGAGCGGCTGGGGGACGACCTGCGCGTGGAGGTGGCGGCCTGATGGGGTTCTCCGAGGTGCAAGAGGCCATCGACGCCATCGGGCGTCTCGGCATGGCCGTGGTGGTCGACGACCAGGACCGGGAGAACGAGGGTGACCTCGTGATGGCGGCCGAGGCGGCCACGCCCGAGAACATCGCCTTCTTTCTGGCCCACACCTCCGGCGTCATCTGCGTCCCGCTCCTGCCCGAACGCGCCGACGCCCTCGACCTGCCCCTCATGGTCTCGGCCAACACCGAGGCCCAGCGGACCGCCTTCACGGTGAGCGTCGACCACCGGCACGGCACGACGACCGGCATCTCCGCCGCTGACCGGGCCTCCACCATTGCGGCCCTCATCGACCCCAACACCCGGCCGAACGACCTCAACCGCCCCGGTCACATCTTCCCCCTGCGCTATCGGACGGGCGGCGTGCTCAAGCGGGCCGGGCACACGGAGGCCACCGTCGACCTGAGCCGAGCCGCCGGTCTGTCGCCGGCCGGCGTCCTGTGCGAGGTCGTGACCGAGGACAAGTCCGGCATGGCGCGCCTCCCCGAGCTGGAGCGCTTCGCCAAGAAGTTCGACCTCCCGCTCATCTCCATCGCGGACCTCATCCGCTACCGCCGGCAGAACGAGAAGCTCGTGCGCCTGGTCTCCGAGGCGCGCATCCCGGCCAAGGGGCGCGAGTTCCGCGCCCTGGTCTACGAGTCGGTCCTCGACAACGAGCAGCACTTGGCCCTCGTCATGGGTGACGTGGCGGGTCAGGACAACGTGCTCGTGCGCGTGCACTCCGAGTGCTTGACCGGTGACGTCTTCGGCT
The DNA here is from genome assembly GCA_035602795.1 of Acidimicrobiales bacterium. Taxonomy (GTDB): domain Bacteria; phylum Actinomycetota; class Acidimicrobiia; order Acidimicrobiales; family RAAP-2; genus Bog-473. The sequence continues at coordinate 911 of DATNLP010000257.1, forward strand.
CGTTGCGCTGCGACTGCGGCCCGCAACTGCACGCCGCGCTGGAGCTGATCGAGCAGGAGGGCCGGGGCGTCCTCATCTACCTGCGCGGGCACGAGGGTCGCGGCATCGGCCTCGGACACAAGATTCGCGCCTACCAGTTGCAAGAGGAGGGGCATGACACGGTCGACGCCAACCTCCAGCAGGGGCTACCGGTCGACAGCCGCGAGTACGGCATCGGCGCCCAGATGCTGGTCGACCTCGGCGTGACCACCATGCGCCTCATGACCAACAACCCGGTGAAGTACGGGGGGTTGGAGGGGTTCGGCCTCGACATTACCGAGCGCGTCTCCCTGCAGCCGTCGCCCAACCCGGAGAACATCGCCTACCTGCGCACCAAGCGCGAGCGCATGGGCCACCTCCTGCACGGCCTCGACGACGTCCTCTGAGCCGTCGCTCGTGTGACACAGTGAGGCCGTGACCGCCGCCGCCTCGCCGACCCCCGTCGCCGACCCGGCCCGCTGATGGCCGACGCCGACCTGGCCGCCCTGCCGGACGGCGCGATCGATGACGTCGCCGCCCGCGTCGGGGCCAGCCTGTGCGGCGAGTCCAACGGCACCGGGCTGCGGATCGGTATCGCCTGCTCGGTCTTCAACGGTGGCGTGACGGTGCGGCTGCTCCACGGCGCGCTGGACGCGCTGACCGAGGTCGGCACGGATCGGCGCGACATCACGGTGGCCTGGGCCCCGGGTGCCTTCGAGCTGCCGTTGGTGGCGCGCGCCTTCGCCCAGGCCGGCAGGGTCAACGCCGTGCTGTGCTTCGGTGCCGTCATCCGCGGTGACACCGGGCACTACGACTTCGTGGCGGGGGAGTGCGCCTCGGGCATTCAGCGGGTGCAGCTCGATACCGGCTTGCCGGTCGTCTTCGGTGTGCTCACCACGGACACGCTCGACCAGGCCCTCGTGCGCTCGCAGCCCGACCACACCAACAAGGGACGCGAGGCGGCGCTGACCGGTGTGGAGATGGTGCGGCTCCTGCGCACCAAACACCTCTCGTAGTCGCGACGCCCGGCTGGCAACGCCCCAGGTGCCGGGTGCGCTTTCATCGAGCGTTCACGCAG
>DATNLP010000263.1:0-2629 GCA_035602795.1 Acidimicrobiales bacterium
CGTCGTCGAGGAGCAGCGTGCCGACCGGGTAGACGGTACCGTCGGACAACGTGACGTCTTCGGTCAAGAGGCGGCCGAAGGCCCGGGTCTCGAGGTAGTTGCGGTGCCCGGGTCCGTCGGGGGCCACGCCCTCGATCCAGATACCCCTGGTCGACCCGCAGTCGTCGATCCGGATGATGAGCTCCTGGGCCACGTCGACCAGTCGACGGGTCAGGTAGCCCGAGTCAGCTGTGCGGAGCGCCGTGTCGGCCAGTCCCTTGCGGGCACCGTGGGTGGAGATGAAGTACTCCAGGACCGAGAGGCCCTCACGGAAGGAGGACTTGATCGGCCGGGGGATCATCTCGCCGCGCGGGTTGGACACGAGGCCCTTCATGCCGGCGATCTGGCGGATCTGCTGCGAGTTCCCTCGGGCACCGGAGTCCACCATCATGTCGAGCGGGTTGAAGGCGATCGTGGCCAGCTGGGCCTCCATGGCCCGGCCGACCTCGGAGTTGGCCGAGGTCCAGATCTCGATCTCCTTCTGGCGCCGCTCGTCGTCGGTGATGATGCCGCGCTTGAACTGCGTCTCGGCCTTCTCGGCTTCCTTCTCGTAGCGGTCGAGGATCGCCATCTTGTCCGGCGGCGTCTGCACGTCGTTGATGGAGATGGTCAGGCCGGACTGGGCGGCGAAGCGGAAGCCCAGCGCCTTGATCCGGTCCAGGCTCTGCGCCACCACGTGCTTGGGGTAGTTGGCCGACAGTTCCTCGACGATCGTCCCGATCGGCGTGTTGCGCTTCCCCACGACGTCGTTCACGAAGGCGAAGCCCTCGGGTAGTGCCTCGTTGAAGAAGACGCGGCCCGGCGTCGTCTCGTAGCCGGCGATCGCGTTGCCGTTGGCGTTGCCGTTGGAGATGGTCTCGGTAACGGCCTCGACCGCACCGTCACCGGCATTTTCGGCGTCGGCGTCGGCGTCGGCGCCGGCGACAACGTCAGCATCAGCATCAGCATCAGCGTCGGCGCCATTGCCCCCGGGCACCGCCGTCACGCCGGCCGCGGCCAGCCGCCCGTCCAACGACGAACCCGGAGACGGGCGGAGCCGAATCGGCACCTGCAGCCCCACGTCGCCGGCGTCGAAGGCGGCCTCGAGCTCGTGCAGGTGGCGGAACACCCGCCCCGCGCCCACGCCCTCTTCGACCTTCAGCGTCAGGTAGTAGGCGCCGAAGACCATGTCCTGGGTCGGGACCGTGATCGGCCGCCCCGTGGCCGGGGACAGGATGTTGTTGGCCGACAGCATCAGGACCCTGGCCTCCGCCTGGGCCTCGGCGGACAACGGGAGGTGGACTGCCATCTGGTCGCCGTCGAAGTCGGCGTTGAAGGCCGTGCAGACCAACGGGTGCACCTGAATGGCCTTGCCTTCGACCAGGACCGGCTCGAAGGCCTGAATTCCGAGACGGTGCAACGTCGGGGCGCGGTTCAGCAACACCGGGTGCTCCCGGATGACGCCCTCGAGGACGTCCCATACCTGGGGCCGGCGTCGCTCGACCATGCGCTTGGCCGACTTGATGTTCTGGGCCAGCTCGGCGTCGACCAGCCGCTTCATGACGAAGGGCTTGAAGAGTTCCAGCGCCATCAGCTTGGGCAGGCCGCACTGGTGCAGCTTCAGGTTCGGGCCGATGACGATGACCGAACGGCCCGAGTAGTCGACGCGCTTGCCCAGCAGGTTCTGGCGGAACCGCCCCTGCTTGCCCTTCAGCATGTCGGACAGCGACTTCAGCGGCCGGTTGCCCGGGCCCGTGACCGGTCGGCCACGGCGGCCGTTGTCGAACAGCGCGTCGACGGCCTCCTGGAGCATGCGCTTCTCGTTGTTGATGATGATCTCGGGTGCGCCGAGGTCGAGCAGCCTCTTCAGGCGGTTGTTGCGGTTGATGACCCGGCGGTACAGGTCGTTGAGGTCCGACGTGGCGAAGCGGCCGCCGTCGAGCTGCACCATGGGGCGCAGGTCCGGCGGGATCACCGGCACGGCCTCCAGAATCATCGCCCGGGGGTCGTTGATGCGACGGCCGTGGTCGTCACGGCGGTTGAAGGCGGTGACGATCTTCAGACGCTTGATCGTCTTCTGCCGGCGCTGGGCCGACAGCGGCCGGCGCCCGTCCTTGGCGTCGATCATGTCGCGCAGCTTGATCTCTTCCGCGTCGAGGTCGATGCGGTCGATGAGCTTGAGGATGTACTCGGCACCCATGCCGCCCTCGAAGTACTCGTCGTAGCGCAGCCGCAGCTCGCGCCACAGCATCTCGTCCTCGATGATCTTGCGGCCGTGCAGCGACCGGAACTCGTCGAGCGCCCGCTGGGCGATCTCGGCGTCTTCCTGCGCCCGCTCGCGGACGGTCTGGATCTCCTTGTCGACGGCGCGCTGGCGGGCCTTGATCTCGGCCTCCCGGGCCCCCTCGGCCTCGAGCTCCTTGAGCTCCTCCTCCAGCGCCTTGAAGCGGCGGTCGATATCGAGGTCCCGGCGCTTCTCGATGTCGGCGATCTCCTCCGCCATCTCGTTCTCGAGCGACGGCAGGTCGGCGTGACGCTTCTCGTCGTCGACCCAGGTGACCAGGTTGGCGGCGAAGTAGATGACCTTCTCCAGCTGCTTGGCCTTGAGCTC
>DATNLP010000287.1:0-2913 GCA_035602795.1 Acidimicrobiales bacterium
AGTTGAGAGGCCGTTGTGCCGTCACGCTCATGGTCGTCATGAGGTCGATCTCCTCGGGGCTGAACGAGTCCAGGCAGCCGTTGGTGATGTACTCGAGCGTCGTCCCCTCGTGGGCCGCCACCACCTCGCAGAAGGCGAGCATTTCGCGGCGGTCGGCGTGCCTCGAGGTGATCGGCCGTCCTTCACCGTCGGAATGCGTGCGCGACTGCGAGGACGAGAAGCCGAGCCCGCCCGCCTCGAGCGATTCGGCGAGGAGCACGCGCATGGCGGCGATCTCATCGTCGGTGGCCACCTCTTCGGAGCGCGCGCCGCCCATGACCTTGCGGCGGAGCGCACAGTGGCCCACCAGGAAGCCGGCGTTGACGCCCAGCCGGCCGTCGAGGGCGTCGAGGTACTCGGCGAAGGTGGACCAGGTCCAGGGCACGCCCTGCTCCAGGGCGGCCAGTGGCATGCCCTCCACCTTGGCCATCATGCGGCGGATGTAATCGGCGTCCTCGGCGTTGATCGGCGCCAGGGTGAAGCCGCAGTTCCCACCGATCACCGTGGTGACGCCGTGGACGTTCGAGGGTGAGGCGGAAGGGTCCCAGAAGAGCTGGGCGTCGTAATGCGTGTGCGGGTCGACCACACCCGGCATCACGGTCAGCCCGGTGGCGTCGAACTCGGTCGTCGCCTCCTCGTCCACCTGACCCACGGCCACGATGCGACCATCCCGGATGCCGACGTCGGCCTGGCGCCCCGGCACACCCGAACCGTCGATGAGCGTGCCGGATCGGATGACGTAGTCGAGCATGGGACCTCCGGAGCGGTGCGCCGGGTGCCGGCGCAGAATCTGACGGCCCGTCAGCTTACCGTCGCGGCGCGGAGCCGCCCCCGTCGGGGCGGGGTCAGCCGAGCCAGTCGCGGGCGGGGACCCGTCCGTCCTTGTACTGGCGGACGATGGCGGCGCGGATCTCCCGCAGTCGGACCTCGACCGCCTCCTGACGCTGGGCCAGGTCGTTCAACTGGGCCTCGAGTTCGCCCAGCACCCGCGTCACCTCCTCGCGGGAGGAGAGATCGGCGTGCGCCATCTCCTGGTGGGCCGCCATCAGCCAGTCCGAACGGACGAAGATCTCCCCGTCCACCCGTGCCGGGTCGGGCTCGTCCTCGGCCGGGGCCGACCACCCGTCGCCCCACGTCCGAGTCGTCATGGCCGAGGGGAGATCGTCGACCACCGCTTGCTGGTGGGGCGCGGCCAGACAGTGGCGCAGGATCCCGACGTCCGCCGCCAGCACGGCGCGGGCGTAGGCCAGCGAATCGAGGGCAACCTTCAGGTCGTCGCGCCAGGCTCGGATCGGGTCCGACGCACGCGCACGCTCGACATGCGCCGACTCCTCGAGAATTTGGTCGATGTCGGCCAGGAGGATCGGGCTCTCGTCCGCCCAGGCGCCGAACTCCTCGCTCAGGTCGGTCCCGTCATGCCCGGGTACCGGTGCATGGGCTGATGACATGAGATCGCTCCCCCCTCTCGTTCTTCGGGAGCTCCATCACAGGATCCTCGCTCCGTCTTCTTTAGCACGGCCGAGAGGCCTCGTGGCGGGCAGGCCGCCCGTCGCCGCCGACCGGGACCGGAGGGGCGGAGGACATCCTGTGGAAAAACTGTTCGTACCTGCGAAACCCCTGTGTTTGCAGCTTCGTCCCCAAGTCATCCACAGCCTGTGCCCGACCATGTCCCCACAAGGGTCCTTTCGGATCAGGGCGGCACGTGCTTTGCTCTGGACGTGCCCACGACAGCGTGCCGCGTGCCGTGCTGAACCTGCCCACGAGCTCCGAGGGCGTGCTGCCCGGGCAGCACCTCGAGCGCGCCATTCGGGCGGGCTACATCGATGCCGGCCGGTTCAAAATCCCGGAGGCCAACGTCCAACCGGCCAGCCTCGACCTGCGCCTGGGCGAGCGGGCCCTGCGCATCCGCTGCAGCTTCCTGCCAGGCGCGGATTCGGTCGAGCGCAAGCTCAAGGACTACATCCTCGCCGAGATCGATCTGCGCGGCGACGGCGCCATGCTCGAGGCGCGTTGCCCGTACCTCATTGAGCTGAAGGAGCGTCTCGACCTGCCTGCCGGGCTACGCGGCAAGGCCAACCCCAAGAGCTCCACCGGCCGCATCGACGTCTTCACGCGCGTCATCACCGACAACAGCGATCGGTTCGACGAGGTGGCGCCGGGCTACAGCGGTCCCCTCTACCTCGAGGTGGTGCCGCTGTCGTTCGCCGTACGCGTCCGCGAGGACCTGACGCTCAACCAGCTGCGCCTCGCCGTCGGCCGACCCTGGTTGAGCGACGACGAGGTCCGCCAGACGCATCTCGACATGCCGATCCTCTATCGGGGCGGGGACCCGGTGCCCGTGGACGAGCTGGTGCTCTCCGACGGCCTGTTTCTCGGGCTCGACCTGCGCGGGGACGAGCGGGGTCAGGTGGGCTACAGCACGCGCGACAGCGCCCCCCTGCTCGACCTCACGACGGGCGTGGCGTCCGACCCGGCCCCGTTCTGGGATCCCGTCTTCCGCGAGGACGGCGACCGGCTCGTGCTCTCTCCGAGGCGCTTCTACCTCCTGATGTCGGACGAGGCCGTGTGCATCCCGCCCGACCTGGCCGCGGAGATGACCGCCTACGACCCGACCAGCGGCGAGCTGCGCACGCACTACGCGGGGTTCTTCGACCCCGGGTTCGGCTTCGACCCAGCCGGGGACTTCCGGGGCTCTCGGGCCGCGCTCGAGGTGCGCGCACACGATGTGCCCTTCATGGTCGAGAACGGTCAGTCCGTGTGCAAGCTGACGTTCGAACGGATGCTCGAGGAGCCGACGGCCCTGTACGGAACGGGCATCGGCTCGTCGTACCAGCAGCAAGAAGAGACGCTCAGCCGTTACTTCCGCCGTACACA